>CALVDI010000007.1 GCA_944326225.1 uncultured Bacteroidales bacterium
CCTCTTTGTTACCCACACCCAACCCTCTCCCGGGAGAGGGCCAAGTCGCTCCGCTCCGTCACCGTCCGCATGCAAGTTATTGCGGCTTTTTCGGTGGGGTGGACATTTGGGCTTAGTCGACAAAAGTAGGATAAAATCTCTGTAAGGGATTGATTTTAATATCTTTGCGAAGATTATAACTGATATGGTTAAAAAAATGCTTTTTCTGTGGGTCAACAAATGTGGTCAGGAATGGCCTGAGAGGCCGCACGCAACGGTATAAATGTAATGACTGCGGACGCCGTTTTGACGGCGGTATCCGCCGTGACAAAACACAGGTGATAACCGATTATGTGGAGGGCAAGCAGACACTGGCGCAGCTTGCTGTCAAGTACGGTGTCAACGAGAAGACTATCCGCCGGGATTTGGAGGGCATGCGTTATGTTCATAAGATAGCAAAGTATAAAGATGTGACCGTTCAGATGGATACCACCTACTGGGGTCGGGACTTCGGGCTGATGGTGATCCGTGATGCCCTGCGTGGCAATATCCTGTGGCACAAATATGTCCGCCATGAAACCATCGCCCAGTATGTGGAGGGAGTTGACTGGCTGAGAAGCAACGGGTTCAGGATATACGGCGTGGTGATAGACGGGATGAAAGGGCTGCCACAGGCTCTGAAGCCGCTCCGCATACAGATGTGCCAGTTCCACCAGATGCTCATCGTTCGCAGGTATCTCACGCAAGACCCTGAGATAGAGTCCTCCAGGGAGCTGCTGGGGCTGGTGAACGGAATTACGGCGACAGACAAGGAGAGTTTCATCGGGGCATTCGGCGAGTGGTACGACAAGTACAGGGATGTGGTCAACGAGAGGGTTCATGACGGGAGAATCAAGCGCAGGACACCTCCGTACATGCGTCCCAGACTGCGAAGCGCATATCTGAGCGTCAAGCGCAATATGCCTCTTCTGTGGACTTTCTACGACCATCCGGAGACCGGTCTCCCGAACACCAACAACGCTCTTGAGGGGTTCTTCTCCGACCTCAAGACAAAGGTCAGGGTTCATGGTGGAATCAGCAAAGAACACAGGAAGAAACTGTTGGACGAATACATCAGAAGACATTATTGATACCGGCACCGCCGCCGGAATATACGACCTCCGGCGACTAAAGTTCAAGCACTGCGCCGAGCTCGTTAGGGAGGCTCGCTCCGTGCTTGACTGTTGCCGTTCCATCACCCCAAATGTCCACCCCGCCGCCTATGTGCCGGAACAAAGCATATCGCAGAATCTTTCTGCGTGCGCTGTTTCTGTGAGGAGGCATGTGTCGGTAGTCGTTTCAATGTAGAGATAACGGAAGCGTCAGGAAAAGGGAGAAAAGCGCCCTTTAATTTTGCATTATGCACAAAAAACATTATGTTTGCAGCGCATAATAAACTACATATGGAATTTGTAGACAGAATAGCAGAAACTGCGCGTCTTGAGGCCGCTCTTTCGGGAGAGAAGTCCACATTGGCCGTGATGTACGGCCGCAGAAGACTGGGTAAGTCAACACTTATTAAAAGGGTGTTGTCTGAAGGGGATGTTTATTTTCTCGCAGACCGTTCTGAAGGGCGGCATCAGAGATTGTTGCTGGCAAAAGTAATAGCGCAGGTGTTTCCGGATTTCGACAAACTGACATATCCGGATTGGGAGTCTCTGTTCCGTGCGGTCAATTACCGGACAGACAGGCGTTTCACCCTGTGTCTTGATGAGTTTCCGTATATTGTGGCGCAATCTCCGGAAGTGCCGTCCGTACTGCAGAAACTGGTTGATGAAAAGCAGCTGAAGTATAATTTGGTACTTTGCGGCTCATCGCAGAATATGATGTATGGTTTGTTTCTTGATGCTGCGGCACCTCTTTATGGCAGGGCGGATGAGATTATAAGACTCACACCTATACGTTTGCCATATCTTCAGGAGGCATTGAGCCTTGATGCGGTGAGTGCCGTTGAGGAATATTCAGTATGGGGAGGCGTGCCGCGTTATTGGGAACTGAGGGATAGCAGGGAGTCGTTTGGCGATGCTCTGTGGCACAATATCTTTTCTGTCAATGGTGTGCTTTATGAAGAACCAGTGAAACTTTTCCAGGACGATGTAAAGGATATCGTCAAGACTTCGACGATAATGTCGTATGTCGGTGCCGGTGCAAACCGTCTTTCAGAGATTGCAGCACGGTGCGGTGAGCCTGCAACTAATCTGTCACGTCCATTGAAGAAACTTGTAGATCTTGGATTTTTAGAAAAGGATGTCCCGTACGGGATTGATGAGAAGAATGCAAAGAAAAGTCTCTACAAGATAGCCGATCCGTTTATGGCATTCTACTATCAGTTTGTGGTTCCGTACCGCTCGTTTATAGAACTTGACCGCCGTCTGCCCATAGAGCAGGCTTTGAGTGCCCGCTTCCAGGAGTATGTAAGTATGCAGTGGGAAAAACTTTGCAGGGAAGCTGTGACAGGAAATCTTATGGACGGAGTGCTTTATGGCAGGGCAAGACGCTGGTGGGGCTCTGTCCTCAATGAGCACGGGAAACCTGAGCAGATCGAGTTCGATGTGATGGCTGAGTCTATGGATAAGAAATGTCTGCTGGTCGGTGAATGTAAATGGACGGCCCGGGAGAATGGCAGGCGACTTGCCGCAGAACTTCTCCGCAAAGCCGCCCTGCTGCCTTTTACAAAGGATTATACAGTTGTGCCGGTGCTTTTCCTCAAAAATGAGCCCACGGATAATTCTGCGAATGTGATGCTGCCGCAAGATGTCATCGGACTGCTGAAATAACGCGCAGCCTGACTGGAAATTTCAGCACGGTATTTTGAGCTGCGTGATATTTTGCTGAATTTGCAGAACTCAAATAAAATAGGAGGAACGACAATATCCGCAGCATATGTTGGGAGAACCGCAGGAGGAGTGTATCAGCAAAGAGGAAGTTCTGGAAATGATTGATTCGGGGTTGAATGACGTAAAGGCCGGAAGAACAAGTTCGGCCAGAGAGGTGTTGGAGGAACTTCGTTATGAATTATAGACTAGAGGCATCTGCAACGTTTAAACGGAATATCAGGAATCTCAAACGTTATGCTTCAATAGTTGCTGATTGATATCTGATTATGATTGAATCAGGTGCCTTATGGGTCAGGTTGAGAGCCGCTGGATGCTTGCGGTCAATGGTCAGGTCGCAATCCCGCCTGTGCAACATACGGGGCTTGGTGTCCAGCAGCCAATAACGACCGTCCGGCCCATCTCTCAGCCCCGTTCTATCAATCCAATTCTCCCGGCATCCTCACGTTGCTTTTTAGTTGTATCGCAACCGCCTGACTGACCGGCTATTGCATTTTGCGTAAAAAGTTAAGTGACGGCTGTAGGGGTAACTTTGCGGATAATCATTTCCTAAGAAATAGATACTTTTGCTATTAATCACTAAGTGCTACATTGTCAGTGCTTTGGTTAAAATACTGCATGGTAGGGTGCAGAATGGTAAAGAATTTACTATTTTTGAAATATGGAAAAGGCGACTATAGCGATAGGCGACGTGCACGGGCTGGACCTGTGGCGGGATGTAGTGGAGGTGCATCCGGAGTGCAGGGTGGTCTTTCTTGGGGACTATCTGGATCCGTACGGGTATGTCCATAAGGGAAAACTTTTGGACAATCTTCGGGCAATCATGCAGTTGAAGCGGGACAGACCGGAGGATGTGGTGTTGCTGTTGGGAAATCACGACCTGCACTATTTCTGTGATGAGGCTTGTGTCGGTACTCGCTTTGATATGGAGATAGCGGAGGCGGCCTCATGGATGTTCCTGAATAATATTGCCCTGTTCCAGTATGCGTTTCAGGACGGAGAATATCTGTTTACCCATGCCGGGGTGTCGCAGGAGTGGTTCGATAATGATTTTCGTGGAGATGCTTCGCGGTCTATTGTGGAACAACTCAATAATCCGGCGGCAGACCAGGTCCCGGCGTTGCTTCGTGTCGGCTATGCCCGTGGTGGTCATCGCGGTGATACAGGGGGCATATTTTGGGCAGATAAAAGCGAACTGGAAGATCCGCTGCACGGCTTCACCCAGATAGTCGGGCACAGCCGGGTGGAGGAGGTGACCGAGCGTACCGGCCTGGGCGGCGGCAAGATAGTGTTCTGCGACTGCCTACGCAACGGCCTTTATCTTTATATTTGAGCCCATGAAAGATTTTGCAGCCATAGATTTCGAGACAGCCAATGAACAGCGTACCAGTGTGTGCAGCGTGGGAGTAGTGGTTGTGCGGGGCGGGGTGATAGCCGACCGTTTCTACAGTCTTATCCGGCCTGAGCCGGAGTATTACAGTTACTGGAATACCCGGGTGCACGGCCTTGCCTTGGAGGATACTGCTGATGCGCCGGTATTTCCCTATGTGTGGGAGAAGGTGGCTCCGCTGATAGAAGGGCTGCCCTTAGTGGCCCACAACAGTCCTTTCGATGAGGGCTGTCTGCGGGCGGTGTTTCAGGTGTACCGCATGGATTACCCGGAGTATGTTTTTCATTGTACCTGCAGGGCTTCCCGCCGTGTTTTCGGGCCGCAGCTACCGAATCATCAGCTCCAGACCGTTGCAGCCCGCTGCGGCTACGACCTCAAGCACCACCACCACGCCCTGGCCGACGCCGAGGCATGCGCCGCCATTGCTCAGATGATTTTGTAAAAGTGTTTGATAGTTATAGATATTGCGAGGTGAGCCAGAGACGGAGTACGGGGTCGGCAATGACGGTACGGCCGTCTATTTTGTCGATGAGTTCTTTGTCCGTAAGGCTTTTCTGGATGCGGGCAATGTTGGATTTGGAGCCGAGGTCAAAACGGTCAGTGACTTCCTTGTGCCCGAAGCCGGAATGGATGCCGGAGCAGACTGCCTTGAGGAAATTCATCTGGTAGGATGAAAGGGATTCTGTCTGCTGGGTGAATAGAGAGGAGCATTGGTTGAGAAGTTCTTTGACAGCATCTTTCAGATTTTGTTCCGTTGCATTGCTCTCAGTCTGCAGCAGGACGTTCCATGCGAGCTGCTGGACGTAGGAAGAGTGATTGTCTACGGTGCTGCAGATCTTTTCGGCAAGTTCTGCTGCAATGAATTTCCCCTTTGAGGCGAATCTGGACTGTATGAACGGAATCCATTCACGGGTCGGAATGGGCTTCAGGTATAATGTGTCTCCGAACATGTAAAACGGCATGCGCCTGCTCTGAAAGATGTTCTCCATCATATGCTTTTTGCTTCCGAAGAGGCAGTATGAGGTGGACTGCTGGTGCTGCCATGAGCCGCGCAGGCGTTTCTGGACGGTGAGCGAATCTGGGAATTCTCCTATCTGTTGGAATTCGTCTATGCAGATGACGATGTGCGCTCGCTTTTTCCGGGCTATTTTTTCCGGAAGGGACAATATAGTTTCCGGCTCGATGTCCTTTGGCTTTATTCCCAAGGATATTGAGAATTCCTTGGCAGACTCCAGTGCATGCTCGATTCTTGACGAGGTTCCTTGTAGTACAGAGGTGGCGAAGCGGGTATAGAAATCGTATTCGTTCCTGCAGTCATAAATGTCCATGTAAATGGTTTTTATGCTGGGCTCTGTAATCGAGGAACATACTTTTTTGACCAAGGACGTTTTCCCTATGCGCCTTGGAGATATAAGAATCGTATTTACTCCGTTCTCAAAGTTAGACCTGATTCTTTTGGTCTCCTGTGTTCTGTCGGTAAAATTGTCACCTTCTACAGATACTCCAAATACGAATGTTTTTTCCATAAATCATTGTTTTGCCGACAAATGTAGTGAAAATTGTAAAAGTTCACAACTTTGTGGACCACAAAGTTGTGAACTTTTTTATTGCGGCAGCACTTTTGTAAAAGTGTTTCGGGCAGCTGGGATTATTTGAGAATCTGGGCGGTGTGGTTCTTGGTGTCCACCTTGGAGATGATGTCGGTGATGGTGCCCTGCCCGTCTATGATGTAGGTCTTGCGCAGGGTGCCCATGCTGACCTTGCCGTAGTTCTTCTTCTCGCCCCAGGCCTCGTAGGCCTGCAGGATGACCGTGTCAGGATCGGATATCAGGGGGAAGGGCAGGGAGTATTTTTCTATGAATTTCCGGTGCGAGGCCACGCTGTCCTTGCTGACTCCCACCACGGCGTAGCCCTGGCTAAGGAATCTTTCATAGTTGTCCCTGAGGTCACAGGCCTCGGCGGTGCAGCCGGGGGTGCTGTCCTTGGGGTAGAAGTAGAGGACGAGTCTTCGTCCTGCAAAATCACTCAGGCGGATGATGTTGCCGTCCTGGTCCGTGCCCTCGAAGTACGGGGCTTTGTCTCCTTTCTGAAGCATAGTTCTTTAAATTTGATTATACTTAGTCAAATATAGGGAAAATTATTTATACCGGGCGGCCATTTCCCGGATGTCACGGGCTATGCTCTCGCGCAGCCATATCGGTGAGAGGACTTCCAGCTGGCTTCCATGCTTGAGCAGCTCGAAGACGAAGTCGGTGGCCGGGCGGAGGCGGTATTCGAAGACGGCCCATTCTCCGGCGGGGTCTTTCTCGGTCTCTTTCTGGCTGTGATGCAGCGGCAGTGACCGCAGATAGTTGATTTGCAGGCCGTAGGCCTTGATACGGATAGTCTCCTTGCCTATTTCCGAGGAGGTGATGATGCCGAAGAAGTCGGCGAAGTACTCTTCAGCGTTGAAGTCCTTGGGGTATTCGAAAACGGTGTCCAGTACGGTCAGCTCCTGTATCCTGTCAAGGGCAAATGTCCTGAATCCGTTTCTCTCGTGGCAGTGACCTGAGACATACCATCTCTGGTTGAATATCTTCAGGCACCACGGCTGCACGGTGTAGGCGGAGGGGCCGTCGTGCCAGTAGCTTTCGTGTACCAGCCGGATCTCCAGGTTCTTCTGCATGGCCTCGATGATGGAGGTCAGGTATTTCTGCCCGGAAGGGACGTTCTCGAAGAGAATCCGCCTGCTCAGGCTGCGGCTCTCGTTGATGATGTTGTTTACCGTGAATGTATTGAGAAGCCAGGTGCGCATGGCTCCGTTGGTCATGTCCTCCGGGTGCTCGATGTAGTAGCGGTATCCGCTGCGCCGGTCGCACTCGATGTTGATGTCAAATGTGTCCTGAATCGCGTTCTTCCAGTTGTGGAATGTCCTCCGCGGGATGTCGCAGCCGTCGCAGATAGGTGATCTGTGCCACTTTTCGTTGATCTCGGCCAGGGTGATGCGGCCGGCCTGGTGAATGGTGTCCACCAGCCAGATGTACTTGTCCAGAATGTCCTTTGTCATGGCTTTTGAAATTTTTTACAAAAATAATAAAAACTTGTGCAGTAATATGGCATATGCTCGGAATATTTTTGCATCGTGAAAAAAGTAATGAATATGGAAAAGGACAATGACAACGGCATCATGACGGTATTGGATGCCATGGAGCGGATTATGGAGACGGGGCGGGGCTCGGGCCTGTCTGAGGAGTTCTTCCGGAATGCGGATACCTGGATAAAGGTAGTCTCGCAGAGACTGGCGCTGACTCCGGTGCAGAGCGTGCTTCTCTCCGCCTTCATGAACTCGTCGGCGGATAATTCGATACGGGTGAGTGATTTCGCCGATTATTTCGGCTGCAGCACTCTGCGTATCATTAAGTACATGAAGGATATCGATGTGCTGGAGGAGAGAAAGTACATTAGATGCAGCAGTTCCAGGGACCACCGTACATACCGTGTTCCTATGGAGGTGGTGGATGCGCTGAAGGAGGATATTCCCTATGTGCCTAAAAGCCTTAAGGGCATCACCGCCGATTATTTCTTCGGTGTGCTGGACGATATGTTCGAGAGTCTGGATGATGACGAGATAAAGTACGGGACTTTCAAGCAGGAACTGTCGGTGATATTCGACGACAATCCTCAGCTGGACTTTGTCGGCGCAGTCAGGGGGTACGGTCTGGACGAGGATGATCTGGTGATGCTGCTGTTTATCTGCCACAGGGCTGTCAATGAGGATGATTACAGCATCTCCTGGTACGACTACCGCAATGTGTTCAAGGACAAGCATCTTGCCTCCTATATGAAGAATACGCTCCGGGACGGAAGCAATAACCTGTTCATGCAGGGGCTTATAGAGCACTGCACCGAGGACGGGGTAGTGGACAATACCTGTGTGACCCTGACGGACAAGGCCAGGAACGGGCTGCTCGGTGGCCTGGTCTCTTCTACAGTCAGGATTAGGAAGGATAAGAATCTGCTCCGGCACGACAGGATCACAGGCAGGCATCTGTATTATCCGAAAGCGGTGTCCCGTCAGATAGAGGAACTGACCGGACTGCTTATGCCCGAGTCTTTTGACAAGGTCTGCGGCAGGCTGGCCGCGAAGGGTATGCGCCGGGGCTTTCCATGTCTGTTCTACGGCTCTCCCGGTACGGGCAAGACCGAGACTGCTCTCCAGATAGCGAAGGCTACCGGCAGGGACATATTCCAGGTGGATGTCTCTCAGCTCCGCAGCAAATGGGTCGGGGAGAGCGAGAAGAATGTCAAGGGGCTGTTCGAGTGCTACCGCAGTATGGTCGGACAGGACGGTCCCGCTCCCATATTGCTCTTCAACGAGGCCGACGCCATCCTCAATAAGCGCAAGCAGGGGGCCGAGGGCGGGGTGGACAAGATGGAGAACGCCCTCCAGAACATTATCCTGCAGGAGATGGAGTCCTTGGAGGGAATCATGATCGCCACCACCAACCTGACCGGTAATATGGACAGCGCGTTCGAGCGGCGTTTCCTCTACAAGATAGAGTTTGAGAGACCGTCATCCGAGGTCAGGGCCCGGATCTGGCAGTCCATGCTGCCGTCGCTGGATGAGGCGACGGCTATGGCTCTGGCGGAAGACTACGACCTGAGCGGCGGCCAGATAGAGAATATCGCCCGAAAGGTCTCTGTGTCGGAGGTGCTTTACGGCACTGTCTCTGCCGGGCGGTTGAGGGAGTTCTGCGACCAGGAGCGGCTTTCTTCCGGGACTGACGTGTCCCCGAAGCGGAAAATCGGCTTCTGACAAGAGATATTTTCTTTAAAATCCCTATCTTTACGGCTCAAATTTCAAGAAAGATGAGCAGTAACGAGATGAGTTCCAGGCAGGCCAAGCTGGAGGCTTTCGGCCGCCTTCTGGATATTATGGACGAGCTCAGGGAGAAATGTCCCTGGGATCACAAGCAGACCACTGAGTCCCTGCGCCCCCAGACGATAGAGGAGACCTATGAGTTGAGCGACGCCATCCTGCGCGGAGACGACAAGGAAGTCTCCAAAGAGCTGGGGGACGTGCTTCTGCACATAGTATTCTATGCTAAGATAGGTTCGGAAAAGGGCGAATTTGATATCGTGGATGTAATCAACCGCCTGTGCGACAAGTTGATCTACCGTCATCCCCACGTCTTCGGAGAGGTCCATGTGGACGGGGCGGACCAGGTGGTGCAGAACTGGGAGGAGCTCAAGACCAAGGAGAAGGACGGCAACAAGCGGGTGCTCTCGGGAGTGCCGGTGTCGCTGCCGCCGCTGCTGAAGGCCTACCGGATGCAGGACAAGGCCAGGGCCGTGGGATTCGACTGGGAGGAACGCTCTCAGGTCTGGGACAAGGTGGCCGAGGAACTTGGGGAGTTCCGCACGGAGTTGGACCGGATGGACAAGGCTGATCCCGGGTCGGTCAAGAGGGCCGAGGGCGAGCTCGGAGACTTTCTGTTCTCTGTCGTCAATGCCGCCCGTCTGTATGACCTGAATCCTGATACGGCACTGGAGATGACCTGCGCCAAGTTCCGCCGCCGCTTTACCTATCTGGAGGAGCACACCATACGTCAGGGCCGTTCGCTCAAGGATATGACTCTGGCCGAGATGGATGCCATCTGGGACGAGGCCAAGGCTCTGGAGCGGGATGGTGAGTCCCTGGAAAAGTAATAGATAAGACAGGAGGCAGCCGGCAATGGAATTGGACATGGATATCAAGGACGGTCGTGGTGCAACGATAGTGGCGGATGCCCGGCAGGAGCCGTACCGCCCTTTGTGGCAGGAGAGGACAGCCCTGCTGTTGGGAGATGATGCTCTGGGCAGACTCCGCTCGTCTACAGTGGTGGTGGCAGGCCTGGGCGGAGTGGGAGCATACGCCGCAGAGATGACGGCCCGTGCCGGAGTCGGGCGGATGATCATCATCGACTCGGACCGGGTCAGCGAGAGCAATAAGAACAGGCAGCTGCTGGCACTGGACTCTACTGAAGGGCAGTTGAAAGTAGATGTCATGGCCGGCCGTCTGCTGGACATCAATCCGGAGCTGCATATCGTGAAAGTCCCCGAGTACCTTACCGAAGACAATGTATCCGCTGTGCTGGACAGTGCCCTGAAGGAGATGGCATCCGCCTGTACAGTCGTCAGACCGGATTTCGTTATAGATGCCATAGATACGCTTTCGCCCAAGATAGCCCTTATCGCCCATTGCGTCCACAACGGCATCCCCCTGGTGTCCTCTATGGGCTCGGGAGCGAAGCTGGACGCCACGAAAGTCCGTCTGGCGGACATCTCCAAGTCGTACAACTGCCCGCTGGCGTTCATTCTGCGGAAGAAACTCCGCAAGATAGGCATTACCAAGGGATTCCCGGTAGTTTTCTCGGAGGAGCTGCCAGAGCGGGACGCGATAGTGCCCACAGAGGGTGAGCGCAACAAGAAGTCTCAGGTAGGCACAGTCTCTTATCTGCCCGCTGTCTTCGGCTGTATCTGTGCCCAGGCTGCCGTCCGCCACCTCTGCGGCAAATAAAAACTTTCTGTCAGTAGGGGCGGGATGCGGTTGTTTGGGGAAAATTTTGTAACTTGCAGGTGATTTTTATTTTCCTGATTTAACAAATGAGACGACTATGACTATAGGTGAGATAGTAGACGCTGTTCAAGGCGAGGTAATGTGCGGTGAAGACCGTATGTTTGAGGTTGTGGAATACGCATTCGCGTCCGACCTTATGAGCGACGTGCTTACCATAAAGATGGATAATTTCCTGCTGGTTACAGGACTGGCCAATGTCCAGTCCATCCGTACGGCGGAGATGTCCGACGTGAGGTACATCATCTTCGTGCGCGGCAAGGCCGTGACGGACGAGATGATAGATCTGGCCGATGAGAACGGCATGGTGGTGATCCGCACGGATTATTCGATGTTCAAAACCTCCGGCATACTTTACAGTGCCGGCCTGAAACCCGTTTATTGATATGAAACTGGAATACGACGTGGCTGCCGGGGACTTTACCCGGGCCGGCTTTGCCTCATCATCGATAAAGAAGGCGCTCAAGCAGCTGGGTGTCTCTCCGGCCGTGGTAAAACGGGTGGTGATAGCCGTCTATGAGGCCGAGGTCAATATAGTGGCCCATGCCAACGGCGGCAGGATAACGGCGGACATAGAACCGGACGGCATCAATGTGGTTCTGGCCGATACAGGGCCGGGTATACCTGATGTGGAGAAGGCTATGCAGAAAGGATTCTCGACGGCTTCGAAGGAAGTCCGGGAGATGGGGTTCGGGGCCGGCATGGGACTGCCGAACATAAAGGAGAATGCGGACAGCCTGAGGATAGAGACGGAAGTCGGTAAGGGCACTACGCTCTATATTTACATAAAGTTTTAACATCCCGGATATGGAACACGATACTTTTCATAAGGCCCTGGAGATACAGGATGATTTCTGTATCGGTTGCTCGCATTGTATAAAGGTATGCCCGACAGAGGCGCTCAGGGTGTCCGGAGGCAAGGCGCTCCTGTATGCGGAGTGGTGCATAGATTGCGGGCGGTGTTTCAGGGTGTGCCCCAACAGGGCGATAAGGGTGGTGGATGACGATCTGGAAGACATTCTTTCCTATAAGTACCGCGTGCTGCTTGTGCCGGCTGTATTTTATGCCCAGTTTGAGAAGAAAGTGCCTTCGGAGGTGATTAACGATATTCTGGGTGACATGGGTTTTTCCGAGATATGTACGGTCGAGCAGAGTGTGGATACTCTGGCCGGGGAGATTAACGCCTATGTATGGAAGGCTCCTGTCAGGCCGGTGATATCGTCGTTCTGTCCGGCAGTGATACGCCTGATACAGGTGCGCTTCCCTTCGCTTATCGACCACATAATGCTGCTTCTGCCGCCGATCGAGGTGACGGCCCAGTATTATGTCAGGAAATGGCAAAGCGGCGGCGGAGATCCGTCAGAGCTGGGAGTATTCTATCTGACTCCATGCATTGCCAAGATTGCTGCTGTGAAATCGCCTGTTGGCGGATATGAGTCGCCTATCAGCGGAGTGATCAATATGGATTATGTCTACAACCGGGTGCTGCATGCCTTTAAGAATAAGAAATATCCCGAGCCTGGCAAGGGAAGTGAGGCTGTCAATGACGCTGTCTCGTCCAAAGGGCTGCGCTGGCCGCTTACCGGAGGGGAGGCTTCGCAGATCGAGGGCCGGGCTCTGGCGATAGACGGGATGACCAACGTGATGGATTTTCTGGAGAAACTGGAGAATGAGGAGATAGAGGAGCCTATAGACTATCTTGAGCTGCGTGGCTGTGATGAGTCGTGCGCCGGCGGCATATTGGTGCAGGGCAACCGTTTTCTGGTGGCCGACAATCTCAGGGTTGAGGCATCTGAGGCCGGCGACACACATCCTCTTGTCGGTGAATACGGACGTTACTGTTCAGCGTCTATCAATATGGATGCGGTAGAGCCACGCTCCATGGTTAAGTACGATAAGGACATCAATGTGGCTATCAAGAAGATGGAGGCTGCAGGGATGCTGAGGAAGATACTGCCTGATATTGACTGCGGGGCCTGCGGAGCCCCAAGTTGCGAGGCTTTGGCGGCGGATATCGTGAGGGATGATGCATCGCTCAACAACTGCATCTTCATGCAGGCCCGCTTTGAGAAAGAGGGCTCACTGCAGGTAGGTGAGGCCATAGATCTGATGGAAAAGGTGTGGGGAAAGGACCGGTTTGTCAATAAGGAGAAAGATAATTAATAGTATAAAATCATGACTGTAAGAGAAATAGTTGAAAAGTTGAATCTAAGGGTGTTCTCCGGGGCTGAGGGGCTGGACAAGGAGGTGACAGGTGGATATGTGTCCGACCTGCTGTCGGATGTGATGGGTTTTGCCAAGGACGGTTCAGTCTGGGTGACTCTCCAGACTCATAAGAACGTAATGGCCATTGCCGCTCTCAAGGAGCTGGCTGCGGTTATTATTGTCAAGGGATTTGAGCCGGAGGATGATGCAAGGGAGGTCTCAGACGAGGAGGGTATCCCGATTCTGGGTTCCAGCGAGCAGACTTTCGAATTGGCCGGCAAGATATACAATCTTCTTAACCCCTGAGTCCATGAATGTTTTCAGAGCCGACCTTCATACTCATACTTTCCTGTCTCCCTGCGGGGATATCGGAATGGTGCCATCGTTCATAATGGATGCGGCTCTGAGAAAAGGATATGATATAATAGGTATAACAGACCACAATTCCACAGTCCAGGCCAGGGAGATACGCCGTATAGTGGGAGATGGCGAGCCGTATATCCTATGTGGCGCGGAGATAACCACCCGGGAAGAGGTTCATTGCCTGGCGTTTGCTGAGTCGGACGAGAGTCTGGATGCTTTGCAGCGGTTTCTGGACGACAATCTTCCTCCAATACCCAATGACGAGGAGATGTTCGGGTATCAGTTGGCCGTCAATGAGGCGGAGGAAGTAATCTATGAGGCTCCTTGGCTGTTGATATCGGCTTTGGAGAAAAGTATAGACGAGGTGGCGGCGTTTGTCTCGTCAATAGGGGGGATTTTCATACCTGCTCATATTGACAAGCGGCAGAACTCCATCATCTCGCAGTTGGGCTTTATTCCTCCGGACCTTCCTTTTGATGCCCTGGAGATATCGTCAGGATGCGACCTGGAATATCTTTTGACATCCAATCCATGGCTGAAAAAGCTCAATAAGGCATTTGTCCGCTCATCGGATGCGCATTATCCCGAAGACTACTGCCGGGCTGTCACATATTTCAACATGCCGTCCCGCTCTTTTGAAGAGATACGCAAGGCGCTTCATGGCGAGGACGGTCGGAGCGTGTCACTTCAATGAATAGCATAAAGCCTGTATGAACGATTTGTCAATGCATATATTGGACATAGTCCAGAACTCTATAAGCGCCGGGGCCACCCTGGTGACTCTGACCGTGGATGAGTCTCCGGCAGAAGACCTGCTTACCATAGCGGTAGGCGACAACGGCAGGGGCATGACTCCGGAGCAGGTCAGCCGTCTGGCCGATCCGTTCTTTACTTCCCGCACTACCCGGAGAGTCGGCATGGGCATACCGCTGCTGATGGATTCGGCGCGTCAGAGCGGGGGAGACGTGCGGATAGAGTCGGAGCCTGGAAAGGGCACGGAGGTGACGGCCGTATTCGGATATTCCAACATAGACCGGCCTCCACTCGGGGATGTGGCCAATGCGCTTATGCTGCTGGTCTCGTCGAATCCGGATCAGGATTTCCTCTTCACATACCGCTATGACGGGGAGGAGTTTCTCTTCAACACCGCAGATGTCAGGGATGTTTTCGGGAAAGACGCGCTTAGAAATTTAACAATTATAAGAAATTTGGAGAAAATGATTAAAGATAATATGCGGGAGATTAGGAATTGTTAAATATTTTCATAAAATTTGCATAATCAACACTACATTATAATATTAACCGAACCTTATGAGTAAGATTAAGTCTCTTGACGAACTTCGTCAAATGAAGGCCAGACTCGAGAGCGAGATGGACATCCGGGAGAAGAGCAACAATCCCGACAAACTGGTCCAGATCCGCGTAGCCATGGCCACATGCGGTATCGCCGCAGGAGCGCGTGCCGTGATGAATTCCATCATAGAGCGGGTTGAGAGAGAAAAACTACCCGTAATCGTAACACAGGGCGGATGCATGGGTTACTGCTATGCCGAGCCGACTATCGAGGTAAAGCGTCCCGGAGAGGATCCGGTCGTATTCGGCCATGTCAATGCCGACAAGGCCATGGAGATCATTGACAAGTATGTGCTTCACGGCGAGCTTGTCGACGGTATCCTTCCGGTCAATTATCAAACAATCCAGGAAAAAATCTAGTCTGCCATGCCGAACTACAAGATGAGTTTACTGTGCTGCGGAGGTACGGGCTGCCGTGCGTCCGAGAGCGTGAGGATCGTGGAGAGACTGAGAGAGGAGATAGCCGCCGCCGGTATGGACAACGATGTCCAGGTGGTGGTGACCGGCTGTTTCGGTTTCTGCGAGCAGGGTCCCATCGTCAAGGTCATACCTGACAATACATTCTACACCAATGTGAAGCCTGAGGATGCCGAGGAGATCGTCAAGGAGCATGTGGTAAAGGGCCGTAAGGTGACCCGCCTGCTCTACGAGGATCCCGACACCAAAAAGCATATCAGCGACTCGAAGCATATGGGCTTCTATCAGAAGCAGCTCCGTATCGCTTTGCGTAACTGCGGATTCATCAATCCCGAGAACATAGACGAATACATAGCCCGTGACGGATACGAGGCTCTGGCAAAGGTGCTTCAGGGTACTCCCCAGGAGGCCATAGAGACAGTCAAGAAGTCCGGTCTGAGAGGACGCGGCGGCGGCGGATTCCCCACCGGTCTGAAATGGGAGATCGCCTCCAAGAGTCCCGGCCCGGAGAAATACGTGGTCTGCAACGCCGACGAGGGTGACCCCGGAGCGTTCATGGACCGCTCCATCCTGGAGAGTGACCCCAACTCGGTGATCGAGGCCATGGCCATCTGCGGTTACTGTATCGGTGCATCCAAGGGTCTGGTGTATATCCGCGCCGAGTACCCTCTGGCGGTGAAGCGTCTCCAGATAGCCATGAGGCAGGCCCGCGACTACGGTCTGCTCGGAGACGACATCCTCGGCTCGGGATTCAATTTCGACATCGAGATACGCTATGGAGCCGGTGCGTTCGTCTGCGGTGAGGAGACAGCCCTGATTCACTCCATGGAGGGCAAGAGGGGCGAGCCTACAGTGAAGCCTCCTTTCCCGGCGGAGAGCGGTTATCTCGGCAAGCCTACCAATGTCAACAACGTCGAGACCTTCGCCAACATCCCCGTGATCTTCCTCAAGGGGTCCGAGTGGTTTGCGTCCATCGGTACCGAGAAGTCCAAGGGTACCAAGGTATTTGCCCTGGCCGGCAAGATCAACAACGTGGGTCTTATCGAGGTGCCTATGGGGACGACCCTGCGCGAGGTCATCTACGACATCGGAGGCGGCATCAAGGGCGGCAAGGAGTTCAAGGCCGTCCAGACAGGAGGCCCCTCGGGCGGCTGTCTGACCAAGAAACATCTCGACACACCTATAGATTACGACAACCTTACCGCCGCCGGCTCGATGATGGGCTCGGGAGGTATGATCGTCATGGACGAGGATGACTGCATGGTCTCCGTGGCCAAGTTCTATCTTCAGTTCACCGTCGATGAGTCCTGCGGAAAGTGCGCTCCCTGCCGTATCGGCAACAAGCGTCTGGAGGAGATTCTCGACAAGATTACCAAAGGCAAGGGTACGATGGAGGATCTGGATTACCTCAAGAACCTCAGCAAGGTCATCAAGGACACCGCTCTCTGCGGTCTCGGACAGACCTCGCCCAATCCCGTGCTATCCACTCTCGACAACTTCTACGATGAGTATGTGGCCCACATCGTGGACAAGAGATGTCCGGCCCATAAGTGCCGTGCCCTGAGAGTGTACGCTATCGATCCTGACCGCTGCAAGGGCTGTACCGCCTGTGCGAGGGCATGTCCCGCCGGAGCGATCAAGGGTGAGGTCAAGCAGGCGCATGTCATCGACACGGAGAAGTGTATACGCTGCGGCGCATGCTTCGACAAATGTAAATTCAATGCGGTAATCGTTCAATAATCGTAACTGAGATGGATACAATTAAACTTACAATAGACAATAGAGAGATCGAGGTTGAGAAGGGAACGACTATCTTCCAGGCTGCCAAGCAGATGGGGATAGATATTCCGGCTCTCTGCTATATGAAACTGGACAACCTCGGAGTAGAGAACCGTCCCGGCGGCTGCCGCATCTGCGTGGTGGAGGTAGAGGGACGCAGGAACCTGGCTCCTTCCTGCTCTACGGTATGTACCCCCGGCATGGTGGTGCATACTCACACCATGAGAGTCATCAACGCGCGCAGGACAGTACTTGAGCTGATTCTGTCGGATCATCCTAAAGACTGCCTTGTCTGCCCCAAGAACGGGCGCTGTGAACTTCAAGATTTGGCTGCACGTCTGGGTATCAGGGAGATACACTCTGTAGAGAATGCGGCTGTCTCCACATACAAGAAGGATACATCGCCTTCCCTCAAGAGGGACATGGACAAATGCGTCATGTGCCGCCGCTGCGAGACCATGTGCAACGACGTTCAGAGCGTGGGTGCCTTGAGTGCCGTAAACCGCGGATTCATGGCAGTGGTGGCTCCTGCCTTCGAGCAGAGGCTGGTGGACAGCAACTGTACATTCTGCGGTCAGTGCGTGGCGGTATGTCCCACCGGTGCCCTGACTGAGGTGGATCACACTGGCAGGATCATACAGGCCTTGATGGATCCTACCAAAAAGGTGGTTGTTCAGACCGCGCCGGCTGTCCGTGCCGCCCTCGGTGAGGAGTTCGGCATGGAGCCCGGAACTTTAGTGACTGGCAAGATGGTGGCCGCCCTGCGCAGACTGGGCTTTGACGAGGTCTTCGACACTGATTTCGCAGCTGACCTCACCATCATGGAGGAGGGTACTGAACTGCTGGACCGTCTGGGACGTTTCCTCGGAGGCGACAAGACCGTCAAGCTGCCTATCCTGACTTCGTGCTGCCCGGCATGGGTCAATTTCTTCGAGCACAACTATCCCGATATGCTGGACGTACCTTCGTCCGCCAAGTCGCCACAGCAGATGTTCGGAGCCATAGCCAAGACATATTTCGCCGAGAAGATAGGGGTGGACCGCAAGGATCTCGTGGTAGTGTCCGTAATGCCCTGTCTGGCCAAGAAATACGAGTGCCAGAGAGACGAGTTCAAGGTGGACGGCAATCCGGACGTGGATTTCTCCATCTCCACCCGCGAGCTGGCCTCGCTGATCAAGTCGGCCAACATTGACTTCCTGTCGCTGCCCGACGAGGAGTTTGACGCTCCGCTGGGCGAGTCCACCGGAGCCGCTGTCATCTTCGGCGCGACCGGAGGTGTGATCGAGGCCGCAGTCCGTACAGCATACGAGATATACACCGGCAAGAAGCTGGACCGTATCGATTTCAAGGAACTCAGAGGACTTGACGGCATCCGTCATGCCACGATAGACTTCAACGGTACTCCCATCAACATCGGTATCGCGCACACTCTCGGCAATGCCCGCAAGCTGCTTGACGGTATGCGTGCCGGCATGTACAACTTCCACGCTATCGAGATCATGGCTTGTCCCGGCGGCTGTATAGGCGGTGCCGGCCAGCCTTTCCATCACGGGGACAGCAGTGTCATCAAGGCCCGTATGGACGCCATCTACCGCGAGGATGCCGGCAAGAAGATCCGCAAGTCGCACGAGAATCCCTACATCATCAAGCTGTACGAGGAGTTCCTCGGTCATCCTATGAGCGAGAAAGCGCATCATCTGCTGCATACACATTATTTCGACAAACACGATTAACAAGAAGGAGAGCAATATATGGATAAGATAGAATTGAACAAATGTCAGAAGGACAAGATCGCCGAGATCTGCGCGGAGTTCGGCAACGCTCCCGGCGAGCTGATCAACGTCCTGCATAAGTGCCAGGGTCACTTCGGCTATCTGCCGGAGGAGGTGCAGCGCGAGATTGCCCGCAATCTGCACATTCCTGTGGCCAAGGTCTATGGAGTCGTTACATTCTACTCCTTCTTCACCATGCAGCCCAAGGGCCGCCACTCCATCTCGGTATGTATGGGTACGGCCTGCTATGTGCGTGGAGCCGAGAGCGTACTGGAAGAGCTCAAGAAAGAGCTCAAGATCGACGTGGGCGGAGTCACCCCCGACGGGAAGTTCTCCCTGGAGTGCCTGCGCTGCGTGGGCGCCTGCGGTCTGGCACCCGTGATGCTGGTGGACGAGAAAGTCTACGGCCGTCTGGAACCCAAGCAGATCAAGGGTATCCTCGCCCAGTACGAATAGTTACTTTGTCCTGAAAATCAGGGCCGGATACGGAAGAGAATTTCTGTCCGGCCCTTTGTTTATATTAATAGCGATATAGAAAATATTGTTAAATTTGCGCGCTAAAAAGGGCGAGGACCTGAACAGCATTCTCACCGGAATCAGCCAGCCGAAGGGCAGGGTGCATATGGAGTTCTGCCCTCTCGTTACGGAGGATGAGCTTTCAAGGGTGTCGGATACTTCCAGGAACGAGTACTACAATATCGTGGCGAGGATCATAGACAGGAGACTGTGGAAGGCTTTCCGTCTGTACCCCAACAATTTCATAGCACACGACCTTCTTCATCATGAGTGCCGCTTTTCGGACAACTACACGAAGGCGCAGAAGGAGGCCTTCCGGCAGCGTATGATGCTTCTGGAGCAGTTCAAGGACTATGATATGTCGGTGCTCATGGAGATTTTTCTGCGGATATATGCTACACCTGTCGATAACAAGGAACAGGTGTCCGGAATATGACAACATAAGAAATTGTATTATATTTGCAGGTCAATTTGAAGTCAGTATATGAGCGAATATCCCTTAACAGAAAAATTACAGGAACTTAAGAAGAAGTATGAGACTCTCTCGGAGCAGCTTTCGGGCTCCGATGTGATGTCCGACATGAAGAAATACATCCAGCTCAACCGCGAGTACAAGGAGCTGGAGCCTATAGTGGCTGCCGGAGACAAGTACATAAAGATGGTCGGCGATCTCGAAGGTGCCAAGGATATCCTGGCCAAGGAGAAGGACGAGGACCTGCGCGAGCTGGCCAAGGAGGAGGTCTCCTCCATCGAGGGACAGCTCCCGGGTATGGAGGAGGAGATCAAGCTGCTGCTCATTCCCAAGGACCCTCAGGACGAGAAGAACGCCATCGTGGAGATCCGCGGCGGTACGGGCGGTGACGAGGCGGCCATATTTGCCGGAGACCTCTTCCGCATGTATGCCAAGTACTGCGAGCGCAAGGGCTGGAAACTGGAGATCAACAGCCAGTCGGAGGGCGCTGCCGGCGGATATAAGGAGATTATCTTCAAGGTGTCCGGCCAGGGAGTCTACGGTATCCTGAAATATGAGAGCGGAGTGCACCGAGTCCAACGTGTGCCCCAGACCGAGACCCAGGGCAGGGTGCATACCTCGGCCGCTTCGGTGGTCGTGCTGCCTGAGGCCGATGAGTTCGACGTGGAGATCAACATGAACGATATACGCAAGGATACTTTCTGCTCGTCAGGACCGGGCGGCCAGTCGGTGAACACTACCTATTCGGCCATCCGTCTGACCCACATCCCCACCGGCATCGTGGTGCAGTGCCAGGACGAGAAGTCCCAGCTCAAGAACTTCGACAAGGCCCTCGCGGAGCTGCGTACCCGTATCTACAACATGGAGTACGAGAAATATCTCAACGAGATGTCCAAAAAGCGCAAGACCATGGTGTCCACCGGTGACCGCTCGGCCAAGATACGTACGTACAACTATCCCCAGTCCCGTGTGACCGACCACCGCATCAACTATACGATGTACAACCTGCCCGTCTTCATGGACGGCGATATCCAGGAGGTCATCGACCAGCTGACCATCGCCGAGAACGCGGAGCGTCTGAAGTCCGCCGAATAGTCACTTACTGTTAAAGGCAACAATATGAAAGCGCAGTCATTTTTGTTCAATCTTCTTGTCATGACAGGAACGGTCATGACGGCAATGTCGTGTAACAGGCAGGATGAGATTGTCACCCTGCGGAACGGAGATGTCGCTGACGGCGGCACCTTGCTTTGCTCCGATCTGGTCTCGGAAGTGGAGTTCATCGCATTGGACAGCGATACTGTCGTGGCTTACGGAACAGGGGACTGTGTCATCTCGGACAAATATGTCGCGCGGGTGGACTTCGGTTATAGTACTAAATTGCCTGTAAGGGTATTTGACCGTTCTACAGGGAAACTGATAGCGTGCATGGGGCATATCGGACGCGGTCCGGGCGAGTATCAGTCGACATTCCAGGTAGCGTTGGATGATAAGGGGGACAAAGTGTGGATAAGGAGCAAGTCCGGCCTGATAGACATTTATGATGTGTTTACAGGCACTCATGTCGGGGAGGTCCCTATGGCTTACGACATGGATGAGTTTTATATGTTGCCGGAGGCGGTGTTTTCCATAGACAGGGGAGGGAAGAGCATAACAGTTGCATCCATACCGTATGACGATGACAGCACCGCTGCTTTTGTGTGGAAGCAGGATCTGGAGGGCAATGTGTTGTGGGAGATACCTCGGACAGGACGATGGCGTTCATCCTCACCGGCCAATACTAACATCAGTTCAGACCGCAATGTGGACGGAGCCTTGGATTTCAGTCTGAAGTCTGACGGTAATTATCCTGATACACTGTATTTGTTGCGGGACAGGGAGCTGATACCATTGTTTACGGTAGATTTGAAGTCCTTCAAGGACGGGACCTCCATGATGCACAGCCTTCTGCCGGGAAAGGTGCTAAGCACGGTTTTCGGTCGCGGTGAGGAACTTTTCCCAGGGGTGATTGTCAGTGAGTCTCAGGGATGCATTCTTACCGATCTGCGGACAGGGAAGGCGTTGAGGTATGGAGTGACCTCCATGCACAATGATTTTCTGGACATAGAGGGAGTGCTGTCATTCAGAAACGGATATCTGATAAACTTGATCAGTCCGGATGAGTTCCGCGAAGCGGCCCGCAGTGCTCTTGACAACGGACTTTTGACCGGCAGGGCAGCGGAGCAGGCATCTGAGATTCTTTCGGATCTTTCTGACGAAGACAATGACATTCTGATGCTGGGCCGCCTTAAGAGATAGGCTCTGTCATCTTTCTCCGGCTTTTCCACTTGAAGACATACATAGCGCGAGGGTGAGCCAAAAGGAGGAATTTCAATGCTTGCGAATCAAGCGTAACGCAGAAATTACCCTTTTGAGTCGCCTTCGATTGGTAATTGCTTTTACCGATAAAGATGAAACATACATGACAAGGAAATGACATAAAAGTGAAATATCGCTGCGGTAGTTTTGCGGCCGTTAGCAGATACAGGTATGTATAGGAAATTGACAGCGGCGCTTGCCGCATCAGCCGCAGCTCTCCTGAGCCTGTCTGTTCCGGTCTCCGGGCAGATGAGGGATTCGGTAAGTCTGACATCGGACGGCAATGAGTCAAAAGCAAGTGTGTATTTCAAGGACGGCAAGTTCAACGTCAGGTCCAGGGACGGCAAGTTCCATCTGTGGCTGGACAACCGTATCTACACAGATGCCTCGTTCTATTTTCCGACGGAGCCTGTGGACGGACTTGTGTCCAAGGTTAATAAGGACCTGGAGGAGGACGACGGAGTGTTCCGTTTCAGCAACGGGGTGAGTATACGCCGGGCCCGATTCGCCATCAAGGCCGAGCTTTACGACAGGTGGTTCGCCGAGTTTGACCTGGATTTCGCCTACAATGAAGTGGAGATAAAGGACATGTACCTCGGGTATAAGTTCAGCGAGCATCTTTCCGTCCAGGCCGGCCATTTCAAGGAACCGATGAGTATGGAGAGGGTGACCAGCTCGCGCTATATCATGGCCAATGAGCGTCCTATGGTGGTGGATGCCCTTGCAGGCGGACGCCGTCTGGGAGTGGCGGTGACCTGGTGGGGCAAGTACTGGTGGGTCTCCGGCGGTGTCTTCGGCCAGCAGGTGGACCTGATTCAGAAGGAGCGCAACAGAGGCAGCGACGGTTACGGATTTACCGGCAGGGTAGCGGTTCCTATTATAAATAACGACGATATTACGCTGCATATAGGCGGCTATGCCAGTTGGCGCAGGCCGGACGCCGGCGGGGAGGAGGACCGAATCGCCCTTTTCAGGACATTCCCGGAGAGCCGAACCGACCGCAGGCGTTTCGTGCAGGCCGAGGTGGGCAATGTGAACCATTACACCACATACGGAGCCGAACTGGCTTTCAGGTGGAACAAACTGCTTATGTATGGCGAGTATCTCTTTACGGATCTGAGCAGATACAAGAAGAACGGAGAGATACATGAGCCTCTTAAGAACGCTGAGTTCATGGGCTGGTACGCCACCGCCTCGTATATGATAATAGGCGAGCAGCGCCGCTACAGTCCTGAGGATGCCGAGTTCGGCGGTGTGAAGGTCAACCGCAGGGGCGGTAACCTGGAGGTCAGTGCCAGGGTAAGCCATTTGAATCTCAATGATTTCCATGACATGTCATCACCTATAACGGGCGGCAGCGCATACTCCTACAGTGCGAACCTGAACTGGTATCCTGTGAGCAATGTGCTGATCGGTCTCAATTACCTCTTCATGGACAATGACAAGTACGCTGATTCCAAGGGGCAGATAACTGTCAATACTCCTTCCGGCAACAAGGCCCTCAGCGAGGCCCGTCCCGGCGGTATAGACTTTCATGTACTCCAGCTCAGACTTATGGTGTCATTCTAAGCACGGACAGAAAACAATTAAAACATTCAGGATATGAGAATCAGAACATTTTTCTTATGTGCGGCTTCATTTGCCGCAGCGGTACTTGCCTCCGGGTGCAAGGACGATGTGGAACCCGGTGTAGAGCCCTCTGACGTACAGGGGCTGTTTGTCAACGAAGTGTGCTCCGGAGGTACGGACTGGATTGAGCTGTACAACGCTTCGGACGAGGCAATGGACCTGGCCGGCTA
This sequence comes from uncultured Bacteroidales bacterium, assembly GCA_944326225.1. Classification (GTDB taxonomy): domain Bacteria; phylum Bacteroidota; class Bacteroidia; order Bacteroidales; family UBA932; genus Coprenecus. The sequence goes on from CALVDI010000007.1 coordinate 23,872, forward strand.
TCATGTGCAGGACAGCAAGGGAACAGACGAGGAATATACATTCCCTTCCGGCTCCAGCATTGCAGCAAAAGGCTTTCTGGTACTGGAGGAGGGTACGTTTGAGTTCGGAATATCCGGCGGCGGAGATGAGATAAAGGTGCTGGACGAGAACTATTCCGTAATAGATGACGTGAATGTTCTCGAGATGGAGGACGGCTTCACTTATGCCCGTACAGAGGACGGCGGTTCCTCCTGGGAGATAGTCGAGGGCGGAACAAAGGGCCGCAGTAACGGCGGTACTCCTGATGAGAGGCCCGAGGATCCCGATGACGGAAACAATCCCGATGATGACCAGCCTTCCGGGGTGGATTATTCGGCATTGAAACTCAATGAACTGAACGGAAATGACAAGTTCATCGAACTTTACAACTCGTCCGATGCGGACATCGACATAGCCGGTGTGTATTTTACAAAAGACGATGAGGATACATTTACCGCAGCCGAAGGAACTGTGGTGCCGGCCAAAGGATTTCTGACGGTGTGGTCGGAGAAGGCCGATGCCCTTGAGGAGAATCCCGGTCTGGCTCCGGTATTCGAGTTCGGCCTGTCCGCCGACAAGTCGGTGAAGATAGAGCTCTTTGCTCCGGACGGTACGTCTCTGGATGTATTTAAGAACCTGAGCGTGTCTTTAGGTGAGACCTGGGGTGAGGACGACGGTATGTATGACAGTAAGGACAAAGGGTCGTTTGCCCGCGAGACAGACGGTACGGGTGACTGGTATATCATGACCGCTACGGAAGGAGAGAGCAATGCATCGGCTGAGAAAGTAGAGGACGATAAGATAGAATGGTAAAAAGGTTCATATTAGTGTTGGTGGGCGTTTCCCTGTTCTGCGGCTCTGTGTGGGCGCAGGGCGGGGAAATTCTCCGTTTTATCTATTGCTCTGACCTGCATTACGGTCTGGAGCGGGATTTCCGGGGAGAGGAGGATGTGCCTGCGGATTCGGTCAGCAGGGCCATGATTGCCTCGTTCGGGATTCTGGAGAAAACGGCATTGCCGCTGGACGGTGGAGTGGGGCAGGGACAGGTGTTCGGTGAGCCGGAGTTTATTGTATGCACCGGTGATATCGCCAACAGGATGCAGCATGGAGTGCAGACGGCATCGGAATCATGGACGCAGTTCTGCCGCGACTGGGAGGAGTATCTGGACAGGATGTGTCTGGTTCCGGGGAATCATGACATATCGAACGCCATAGGTTATCCGAAGCCCATGAGTCCTGATAAGGATGCCGCGAGTGCCGCGGGTATTTATGATATGATGATGTCTCCGGATACGGCGGTCACGGCGGATGATTTTGATTACGCAGTGCATAAGACGCACTATACCTTTGTGGCGGACAGTATCCGCTTAGTCTTTATGGGTATGTGGCCCGACTCGCACATGCGGGAGTGGTACAGCGGTACTGTGGATGCCGGAGAGGATATTCCCGTCCTGCTTTTCACGCACGATCCTCCGGAGGCGGACGCAAAGCATTTTACCAATCCATGGAAACCTCACGATATCAATTCTGCCGATAAGTTCGAGAACCTGCTGACCGATACATGCTCCGTACGCAGCATAGACAGGACACCGAAGGACAACTGGCGGGAACTGGAGCGTTTCCTTGCCTCGCATCCTGAGATAAAGGCCTGGCTCCACGGTGACTGGAACTACAATGAGTTCTACACCTGGACGGGAGTGGACGGCACTGTCAGCCTGCCTGTCTTCAGGGTGGATTCTCCGATGAAAGGGGATTATTCGTCCGTGGACGAGACCCTGCTGTCCTATATCGTAGTGACTGTGGATGCCGGCTCCCGTCTGCTGACCGCCAGGGAGTGCCTGTGGAATCCGGACGGAATAGCCGGTATCCGCTGGGGCGCATCCTGTACTATTGCACTGTGATGTAAAAGAGATTATATTTGTGCAGTGAATATGGGAAAATTTGCTGCATATATCTTGATCTGTCTGACCTTGACCTGCCTTGTGCCTGTCGTAGTGTCGGCTCAGGACGAGGGGCGTATATCACCTCTGTATTTCGGTCCCAATGCCCTGCCTGTGCCAGACATGCTGGACGGACGTGTGTCGGAACGGTTCTATGTGGAACTGGATTACGACTGTCACTCGGGCTTTTACGGAGACTTGACCCAGACCGTGTTCGCAAAGGCCCATATACCTCTGTTCTCGCCCAGGGTCAACCTGTCGGTGTGGATGCCGGTCGTGGAGTTTTACCGCAATACTCCGGCTTCCATCGCGCACAGCCGTCCGCCGGAAGTCAGCTACAGCGGATATCAGATCGGCAACGTGTATGTGTAGGTGGACTTTCAGGTGCTGAAGGAGGGACGTTTCATGCCCGATATGTCAGTCAGGGCGGCTATTGTCACGGCTTCGGGGGACGGAGACGAGTATTTCCGCAACTTTGACGCGCCGGGCTACTTCTTTGATGCATCCATAGGTAAGTCCGTCAAGTTTCAGGGCGATTTTTTCCAAAGTCTGCGTCTGGCGGCCAACGCCGGCTTCCTATGCTGGCAGGTGAGCGCCAATACTCAGAATGACGCATATATGTACGGGGTGAAGGCGGTGCTGGAGACCAGGCTGCTGGATGTCTCCTGTGCCTGGCAGGGGTATACAGGCTGGATAGGGGACGGGGACGCTCCGATGGTCATCAAGGCTTCGGCGGTGTTCCGGGCCGGGCAGTTCAGGCCGCTGATAGCTTATGAGTACGGTCTCCGGGATTATCCTTTTCATCATTTCCGTGTCGGAGTAGGCTTTGTTTTCGGGCAGGCCGAGGCTCTTTTCCGAATAAAGAGACAGAGATAATTATTATATTCGCATTTTATGCGTGTTCAGAAAAATATATTTACAATGGCCTTTCTCAGGAATGCGGTGCTGCCGCTGCTCCTGCTGCTGTCTTCATGGACGCTCAGGGCGCAGTATGACACTGATCATTTTTTCTTCAGAGGGCAGCTGGCTCTCAATGAAGGCCGGTATCTGGATGCTCTGAACAGTTTCAGTGTTATCATAAGGATTGATGATTCTTTCTACGAGGCTTATTTCTTCAGGGGCATAGCGAAATACAATCTCGGAGATTTCGGAGGGGCCGAGTCGGATTTTGACAGAGCAATAGATCTTAATCCGGTTTATACTCTGGCATATCATTACAGGGCGATAACGCTCAGCCGGATGGGAGAATATGATCGTGCTTTGAATGATTTGAAACGGGCTATAGAACTTAGACCCGGTTATTATGGCCTGTATTTCAGCCGAGGTGTGACTTATTTCCTTTCACAGCAGTTTGAGAAGGCTGTAGAGGACTTTGACCGTTTTTCATGCGCGAGCCGAAGGATCCGGCCGCTTATCTCAATCGCGGAGCCTCTTATCTGTTTCTTGGAGACACCGTCAATGCCCTCAAGGACTATGACCGTGCTATTGTTCTGGACTGTTTTGACCCGGAGGGATATATCCGTCGCTCCAGAATATACTATTCCCAGCATAGACTGGAAGATGCTCTTTCCGACCTGGATCATGCGATAGACCTGGATACGGCCAATACATTCGCTTATTTCAACCGTGCCCTTATCCGTTACGAGATGAAGGACGTGCAGGGGACGCTGGCAGACTTGGGCAAAGTGCTGGCCCGGGAGCAGTATGTTGCGCCGATGGGATTGCTGCCAGACCATTGACCGCAGGCATCCAGCGGCTCTCAACCCATAAAGCACCGGCATCAATCATAACCGACTGTCAATCAGTAACTATTGAATATGACGGTTGCCCTATGGTATGTTTTTTCAGGCCATAGGGCAAACTACGCCAAAGAGATGTGTCTGGGAATCAGAGCCTTGACGAACTGGGCGGTGCTTCATGGATTACTATCACCGCTGTGCGGAATGCTGCGTAGGGCAGCGACAGGCATCGGTGCCTCAAAAACAGCAATCTGGCCTGTGCTTGCTTTAGGCGGCGAGAGGACCCACGCCAATCAGGGGGTATCTTTGCGGATGGTCATTATACTTTTTTGATTATCTTTCAGGCAGTCCTGTTTGTTTATGATGCTTGTTCTTGGATGATATTGTGTCCAGGAAGAATTATTCATTCGTTTCTGAGAATTTAAAACAATTGCTATATTTGCGGTGCTATTCTGCGGAGTAGTGACATATTTAGATGAAAGTGTTTCAGCTTTTGTCCTTGACGTGGAATCTGGAAAATTCGACAATAACAGGGATAAGCAACACACTCGTCACCTTGTATCGATAAAGGTGGTGCACTTCCGTGTAACTCCATATTCGTACGGGTGTGGAGTTTTGTTTATTTGTTATTGGGCATTCCAGAGCCTCACGTCAGATAAACTGAATGACTCCACACTTTCTTTTTGTGTAAAATCTCTTTGGAGTCAGGAGACAAATGTTATTAAACGATGAAAAAGTTTATCTGTTTGCTGTCAGCAGTATTGTTTGCGGCGTTGTCACTGCAGGCCCAGGACCTCATTACAAAGAAGAACGGTGAGGACATCAAGGCCAAAATTCTGGAAGTAGGTCAGACTGAGGTCAAATACAAGCGATTTGACAATCCTGACGGACCTGTGTTTACAATATCCATATCGGATATACTGATAATAAGATACGAGAACGGAACAAATGATGTGTTTAATACGACTTCATCTGTTACAAATTATGGAGGCTATGGAACCAGGGAGGTACCGGCCGGAGTTGTCCCGGGTATGAAATATAAAGATTACAAGCGTTATTATAAGGCTTCTGACTATGTACGTCAGCCTGGTGACAGATGGTATCCGGCGGTAGGTGGACTGTGTTCTTGGGTCATTCCAGGACTGGGACAGATGCTTTGCGGTGAGGTCGGTCGCGGTATCGGCTTCCTGGGAGGTGCGATAGGAGCTTCAGTCTTGATGGGAGTTGGCTCAGGATTGGCATATGATGCACCGGGTTTAGGAGTTACTTTAACATTGGCTGGAGCCGCAGCCTTGCTGGCAATAGATATCTCAGCGATTGTCGATGGGGTCAAGGTTGCGAAGATTAAAAATATGTATGAGCAGGATATGCGTGCGAATACGGCGTATAATGTGACGATGTCTCCGTACGTGTCCACATTGGCATTGGCTTCAGGAAGTTATCAGCCAGTGGCCGGTATGTCGCTCAGAGTGTCATTCTAAATAGAAAACAATATTATCCGCAAGTGTCTTCTGCCGTTTTTTGAAATGACGGTGCGATGCGGATTGTGATGCGGGTGAATATCAACTGATTACATTTATGTGCTGCACATTTGACCTAGTCTGAAACAGGCCAAGTGTGCAGTTTCTTTTGTAACTAGCTGTAAATCAGGGCGGAGTTTTCAGGACTGCACCATCGCTTCTGTTTTGTGACGGAAAGTACCCAGGAAAACAGGTGCGGTATGGTCATTTCCTGGGTGAGGAGTGTTTTCCTCATCGGGTCGAAGGCCTGTTTGTAGCGGAGCGACTTGGCCCTTTCCTGGGAGAGGGTTGGGTGAGGAGTACTTTCCTTCTTCGGTCCAGTGCTGTAGGTGTTAAGGGGCAGATTGTCTTAATCGAGCAGTGTCTTGAATCGATATGCTGCGGGGTCAGGACCGAAGAAGGTAGCCGCCTTGGTCGCCGCCTTCGGGGCCGAGCTCGATGATGTGGTCGGCTGCGGCGATGATGTAGGGGTTGTGCTCGACGACGATAATCGTGTGGCCGCGATCTATTAGGGCGCGGAATGAGGCCAGCAGTTTCTCTATGTCGTCGAAGTGCAGGCCGGTGGTCGGCTCGTCGAAGATGAACAGTACCGGCTTGTCGGATGCGGTGCCCTTGCCGGAGTCCTTGCCCAGGCCGAGGAAGTAGGCGAGCTTGACGCGCTGGCTCTCGCCGCCGCTGAGGGTGCTGCTGCTCTGACCGAGAGCGACGTAGCCCAGTCCCACATCGTGCAGAGGCTGGAGACGGGCCGCGATACGGGCGGCGGCAGGCTCGCCGGCAGCGGTGAAGAAGTCGATGGCCTCGTCCACGCTCATGTCAAGCACGTCGCTGATATTTTTCCCACGGTACTTGACTTCTAGCACATCCTGGATGAAGCGCTTGCCGCCGCAGGACTCGCAGGTCATGACGATGTCGGCCATGAACTGCATGGGTATCTTGACTGTACCCTCGCCGAGACATTCGGGGCAGCGGCCTCCGTCGATGTTGAATGAGAAATGCGAGTGCCCGAAGCCGTTGACTTTGGCCAGCGGCTGCTCGGAGAATAGCTTGCGGATGTCGTCGTAGGCCTTGATGTAGGTCACCGGGTTGGAGCGGGAGCTGCGGCCTATCGGATTCTGGTCCACGAACTCGACCGAGGATATGCGGTCCAGGTCACCGCGCAGCTCCCGGAACGAGCCGGGTCTGGCTCCGACCTGGTTGATCATCCGGTTGAGGGCGGGGTAGAGGATATCGCCCACGAGGGTGGATTTGCCCGATCCGCTGACTCCGATGACAGCGGTCATGACATTGAGAGGAAAGCGCACGTCGATGTTCTTGAGGTTGTTCTCGCAGGCATCGCAGACCTCTATGTACTGCTTCCAGGGGCGTTTGACAGGGTCAATGGAAATCTTCTTCCTGCCCAGCAGATACTCTAAGGTCAATGACCGGGGCCATGCAGCAAGCAGGGCGGAAGCGTCAGCCTCGGAGATATCCGTGGCCGGAGGAGGGCCGCAGTAAACTACTTCGCCTCCATGCTTGCCGGCCCTCGGGCCTATGTCTATCAGCCAGTCTGCACTGCGGATAATCTCCTCGTCGTGCTCCACGACTATAACCGTGTTTCCGAGGTCGCGAAGGCTCTTGATGACTTCGATTAACCGTCCGGTGTCCCGGCTATGCAGTCCGATGGACGGTTCGTCGAGGATGTACATCGAGCCGGTCAGGCTGTTGCCGAGGGAGCAGACGATGCTGATGCGCTGGCTCTCACCGCCGCTGAGGGTGTTGGACGCACGGTTCAGGGTCAGATAGGACAGCCCCACGTGGTCGATGTAGTACAGGCGGTCCCGTATCTCTTTCAGAGCCCTGGCTGCGATCTTCTCCTCGTAGGCCGGAAGCTGAAGACTGTCGAAGAAGGCTATCAGGTCTTTGATGCTCATGGTCATCAGCTCATGGATATTGCGTCCGCCGATACGCACGTACAGGGCTTCCCTGCGCAGCCGGCTGCCTCCGCACTCGCGGCATACGGTCTTGCCGGAGTAGCGGCTGATCATGTATTTGTTCTGTATCTTGTACCGCTTGGCCTCTAATTCCTTGAAGAAGGGATAGATGCCGGTGATGTACTTGTTGCCGTTCCACAGCTCGCTCTTCTGCTTGGCTGTGAGGTCTTTGTAGGGGGTATGCACCGGGAAGCCGAATTTGTCCGCATTGGCCAGTACCTCCTCCTTGAAATATTTCATCACCTCGCCCTTCCAGCAGGCCACGGCGTCCTGATAGACGGAAAGGGCCTGATTGGGGATGACCAGCGACTCGTCGATGCCGATGATCTTGCCGAGGCCGCCGCAGACGGGGCAGGCTCCCACCGGGCTGTTGTAGTTGAACATCCATTCCGTAGGCTCGGAGAATTGCATGCCGTCCGCCTCGAACAGGGAGGAGAACCGCAGCAGGGCGTGTCCGTCCACGGTAGGGGAGAATGCGCAGGCGATGTGCCCGTCTCCCTTGTCAAATGCCGTCCGCACCGAGTCCATGACCCGGTTCTCCGTCTCCTCGTCCGCAAATGTGCAGCTGGCGAAGGGGATACGGTCCACCATCAGGGCTACCTCCCGTCCTTCGGCGCGGCTTATGTCGGCCAGGAGCGAGTCGATCTTCTCCATCCGCCCGGCATTGTCCCCTGATGGCAGAATGTACAGGCGGGAGAATCCCTCTTCCTTGAGGTTGAGCAGACGTTCGACCCGATATGCTTCCTCGCCCCAGCGGATGTCCGCCAGTATGAAGCAGATGCCGGGCGAATATTCTTCGTCGGAAGGGTTCCCTGCAGGAACGGAGGAAGCGAGCGAGTGCAGCCGCTCCATGACGGAAGCCACCGTGTCGCAGCGCACTTCCTCACCGGTGACCGGCGAATAGGTGTGGCCTATCTTGGCGAAGAGCACCCGCAGGTAGTCGTAGATCTCGGTGGTGCTGCCGACGGTGGAGCGGGGGTTGCGGGTATTGACCCTCTGCTCTATGGCGATGGCGGGCGGGATGCCGGAGATACTCTCGACCGGCGGTTTGGACATTCTCCCGAGGAACTGACGGGCAAATGACGAGAGGCTCTCCGCGAAGCGGCGCTGCCCCTCGGCGAAAAGGGTGTCGAAGGCCAGAGAGGTCTTGCCTGAGCCGGACACACCCGTGATGACCGTGAACTTATTCCGGGGGATGTCCACGTCTATGCCCTTAAGGTTGTTGGCCGAGGCCTTTTTTATATGAATGTGCTCTTCTTCCATCTGTCCTATTTTGAGATTCTGACCGCCGACAGTACGCCTTTGGTCTTGCGTATCGATGATATGATCTTGTCCAGCATGGAGTTGGATGATACGGATATCTGGAGCCGCAGGTCGTACTCCCCGGTGTTGCGGCCTCCGCGCGGAGTCATCGACGAGGCCCTGAGCGAGGCCCCGAAGTCGGTAACTTTCTGAATAACGGCGGGGTAGGCGGCTGTGTCGTCAGTTATGATCTTGACGGTGGTCTGGAAACTGCTGGTCGTTGCGGTCTCCTTCCATCTGACCTTGACTATACGGTAGGGGTAGTTCTCTATGAGGCGGGCGGCATTGGGGCAGGACAGGCGGTGTATCTTGATGCCCTCCTTGACCGATACGAATCCGAAGACCTCGTCGCCGTAGATCGGGTTGCAGCAGCGGGCCATCCTGTAGCTTACGTTGCTTAGTTTCCCGTCTATGGTCAGATAGTCGTCGGCTTTGTCCTTGACCGTATTGTTCTTGGGGACAGGCCTTTCCTTGACTGCGGCGGGCTGCTGTGGCGCAGTCTCCCCATCGGCTTCCTGCTGCAGCTTGCGGGAGAGATATGCCTTGACGTCCATAATGTCCACGCTCTCGTCCTCGATGGCGGCGTACAGGTCGCTGATGTTCCTGAGCTTGAATTTCTTGCACAGGATGGTCAGCTCCTCGTCCTCCAGTTCCATCTTCCAGTTCTTGAGTCTGCGTTCAAGCAGTTCCCGGCCTGCGGCGGACTTCTTCAGTGCCTCTTCCTTGAGTTTCAGGCGTATCTTGTTGCGGGCCTTGGACGAGACCACAAAGTTGAGCCAGTCGGGGGAGGGCCGCTGGTTCTTGCCGCTCTTTATCTCCACCACCTGACCGGTGCTGAGCCGGTCCTTGATGGAGGCCGGCTTGCCGTCGATGGTTGCGCCCACGCATTTGAGGCCGAGGTTGGTGTGTATATTGAAGGCGAAATCGAGCACAGTCGCTCCTTTGGGAAGTCTCCGCAGCTCCCCGTCCGGAGTGAAGACGAAGACGTCCTCGGAGAGGAACTGCGATACGTACTCGTAGTCGTTCCTGTTGTCGCTCTCCAGGATATTTCTCACGCTCTGGAGCCAGGGGGTCAGGCCTTTTTCCTCCTTTATGCCCTTGTAGGCCCAGTGGGAGGCATGCCCGTTCTCGGCCACGTCGTCCATTCGCCGTGTGCGTATCTGCACCTCCACGAAGATGTCGCCCCTGAACTGCACGGTGATGTGCAGGGACTCGTAGCCGCTGCTCTTGGGCTTGGATATCCAGTCCCTCAGCCTGGATGTGTCGGGCTTGTATTCATCTGTGACCATGGAGTACACCTGCCAGCACAGTTCCTGCTCTTTCTCCCGGTTTACGCCCTCGTCGGTCTCTATGATGATGCGCACGGCCAGCAGGTCCATCACTTTCTCGAAAGGAATGTCCTGCTTCTGCATCTTCTTCCAGATCGACCAGGCGGCCTTGGTGCGCTGTTTGTAAGTGACCTTGATGCCTGAACCGGATATTTTGCGCTTGATCGGGATCAGGAATGCGTTCAGCAGCTCCTCGCGTTCGGCGGCTGTGGCTTTCAGCTTGTTGGTTATCTCACGGTATTTCTCCGGCTCGGTGTGGCGGAAAAATATATTCTCCAGCTCCGTCTTGATGCCGTACAGACCCAGCTGGTGGGCGATGGGGATGTACAGGAACATGGTCTCGGTGACCTTGCGCTCCTGGGAGGTCTTGGGCAGCAGCTCAATGTTGCGCATCACGTCGAGGCGGTCGGCAATCTTGATGAGCATTACCCTCGGATCCTTGGAGTAGGATACGATCAGACGCTTGTAGTTCTCGGCCTCCAGGCGGGTCTCCTTGGGTTTGATGGCGGCTATCTTGTTGAGACTCTGCGCTATGTCTATGATTTCATGGGAAAATGTTCCCTTCGGGAGGTTCTGCAGCACCTCCGGGTAGAACCGGATGGTCTCATGGAGAAATACGGCAATGACGCTCTCGTAGCCGAGGTGGATGTCCTCCGCCACTATTCTGGCTACTCCCAGAGGGTGCTCTATGAAAGGATGCCGGTTCTCGCGCAGCTTGTCCTTCATGGCCTCTTCGGCTATGCGGTAGGCTTTGAGTATCTGCTCCTGCTGGTCGGGGGGATAGCAGTCGAGGATGGCTTTGAGAGTGTCTTCGGTTCCGTTCATTTCCTGAGTTTCATGAGTTCATACATTTCGTCCCTGTACTTGGCTGCCGCAGGGAAGTCGAGGGCCTTGGCGGCTTCCTCCATCTTCTTCCTGACGGCTTCGACGGCCTCAAGCAGCTGCTTGGGACTCATCCTGGATATCACCGGGTCCTCTGCCACATAACGTGCGTTCTCCTCCTCGTCGGGCTCCTTGTATGCTCCGCTGATGGCGGCCAGGGAGTTCTTCTTGTCGTTGCGCACCTGCGTAGGTACGATATGATGCTTCTCGTTGTACTCCGCCTGTTTTGCCCTGCGCCGGTTGGTCTCGTCTATGGTCTTCTGCATCGAGCCGGTGATGGTGTCCGCGTACATTATTACAAGACCATTCAGATTTCGTGCCGCACGTCCGGCAATCTGGGTCAAAGCCCGGTCCGAACGCAGGAATCCTTCCTTGTCCGCGTCGATTATCGCCACGAGCGAGACATCCGGCAGGTCCAGTCCCTCGCGCAACAGGTTGACTCCCACCAGCACATCGAACCTTCCGGCCTTGAAGTCCTCGATAATCTCCACCCTTTCCAGAGTGTCCACGTCCGAGTGGATGTATCGGCAGCGCACCTGCCGTTTTGTCAAGAATTTTTCCAGCTCCTCTGCCATTCTCTTGGTGAGGGTGGTGACCAGCACGCGTTCGTCCTTCTCGGTGCGCAGCTCTATCTCCTCCATCAGGTCGTCTATCTGGTTCTTGGACGGGCGCACGTCTATCGGAGGGTCCAGCAGACCGGTGGGGCGGACCACCTGCTCGACTATCAGGCCCTCGCTCTTCTCCAGTTCGTAGTCGCCCGGAGTCGCGCTGACGAAGACCCTTTGTCCCAGGATATGCTCGAACTCGTCGAATTTCAGGGGGCGGTTGTCCGCAGCGGCGGGGAGGCGGAAGCCGTATTCGATCAGCACCTCTTTTCTGGAGCGGTCGCCTCCGTACATGGCTCTCACCTGCGGAAGGGTGACGTGGCTCTCGTCGATGAAGGTGATGAAGTCCTTCGGGAAATAGTCTATGAGGCAGAATGGCCGCTGTCCTGCGCTCCGCCCGTCGAAGTACCGGGAATAATTCTCGATGCCGGGGCAGTAGCCAAGTTCCTTGATCATCTCCATGTCGTATTCGACTCTCTTCTTGAGGCGGTTGGCCTCGTGCTGCTTTCCGATGGAGCTGAAATATTCGCACTGCTGCATCATGTCGTCCTGTATCATCCTGATGGCCTGGGCTGTGCGCTCCTTGGTGGTGACGAAGATATTGGCCGGGTATATGATGACCTCCTCGGGGCTTTCAATGGTCATGCCTGTAAGCGGATCTATCAGCTCCAGCTCCTCTATGGTGTCTCCGAAGAATACTATGCGGCAGCCGGTGTCGGCGTAAGCCAGGTAGATGTCTATCGTATCGCCCTTGACCCGGAAAGTCCCCCGCTTGAAGTCCACGTCGTTGCGGTTGTAAAGGGCGTCCACAAGGCGGTACAGGAGTTTGTTGCGGCTGATGCGCATTCCGCTGCGGAGTATGATGGTGTTGTCGTGGAAATCCTGCGGATTGCCGATGCCGTAGAGGCAGGAGACGGAGGAAATCACAATCACGTCGCGGCGGCCCGAGAGCAGGGCGGAGGAAGCGGACAGGCGCAGTTTCTCTATCTCGTCGTTGATGCTCAGGTCCTTCTCTATGTAGGTGTCGGTCACGGGAAGATAGGCCTCAGGCTGGTAGTAGTCGTAGTAGGATACGAAATACTCTACGGCATTGTCCGGGAAAAAGGACTTGAACTCCCCGTAGAGCTGTGCTGCCAGGGTCTTGTTGTGGCTCAGGATCAGCGCCGGCCTCTGTAGCCGTTCGATGACATTGGCCATCGTGAACGTCTTGCCAGAGCCTGTGACTCCCAACAGGGTCACGGCGTCCGCACCGGCGTTTACCGCCTCGCAGATTTCCTTGATGGCCTCAGGCTGGTCTCCCGTCGGCCTGTATGGTGACTTGATCTTGAACTGCATAGTCATTTAGTGTGTAGTGTTACCCATTCTTCAGCGGCAACTGTCAGTCGGTACTGCTGTTTCGGATGCTTAGGATGATCAGGGTAAAGCCGTTCAATCATACCGCTTTCCAGCGCAGGTGCGATATAACTTTCACGAAAATATTTCAGGTCTTTAATATTGCAGACCTCCGCCATTTCTTTCATGGTCATATAGGAAGTTCCCATCTTCAGAAGAAGTGATTCTACTTGGGGGGTGCTTGGGGGGTGCTTAGGGGGTGCTTGGGGGGTGCTTGAGGTGGGTCTTTTGAAAGTGATAGTTACAAAGCCGTCCTCAGAACACCATACAGGATCTTCTATCCCTTGTGCCCGGCATGCATCGATGATACGCCTTGCGCCACTTCCCCAGTTCTCCAGATAAGTCATTCGGTAAAGGGCTTCAGCCACTTTCAGATTGTGTGGAAACGATTCGTGTGGCTCCCTGATGTTCTCAGGTGTTATCTGTGGCGGAAACATACCAGGACTTGCTATTTCTATACGGTCGTCATAGATGGCAAGACTGATAGTCAGATTGTAGTTTTCCCAATGGCGGTGGCAAAGGGCATTGATCAGTGCCTCTCTTAATGCATGATAGGGTATTTCGAGCTGCTCCTCCCGTTCCAGGCTATGGTCGGTGATTCTGCCGCTGAGAGACAGATGCTTGAAGCAAAATGCAATTCCGGCTTCCAGCAACTCAAAAAAATTGCCTTCAGCGCGTTGATTGTCACGGAATCTGTTTTTATTTGTTCCGACAAACCGCGCCATTCTCAATGTGAACTGAGGATATTCCTCAATGTTCTTGGAAAAGAGCAGGACTGCTCCATTGGTGGGTATTCCGTTCTTAAGTAAATTCCATTTGGAAAGAATATCACCGACAGGTTCATACAATGCGGACTCAGGAATGCGCCCTCCTTCAATACCGCGGCGGATGCTATTGCGGATCAGGTTCTCGTTGAGGTCAGCTAAAGTCACACTGTCGGCAGCCAGTCTTTCCCATGCGTATACCTGAGGCTTATGAGCACGGATGCGTTCATCGTACATATATTGCGGCATGACTTTCGTCGTGCTCTCCACTTTGTAATAGGGGCAGCCGTGGAATGTATGTGGGTGCTCCCCCCAGACCCATCCGTCAAAATGCATGGCGATAACTTTGTTGCCGGGGTGTTCAGGCACATCTACATACACTACCTTTATGTCTACGGCAGGCTCTAATCCGGCTAAAGCCTGAGCAATCTCCCTTTTGGTCTTATCTGTTACTTCCTGTCCGATAATTTTAAGCGATGACGGAGCAATACCGAAAATCAGCCAACCGCCCTCAGTATTGAGAAAAGCACACGCCGAATGCATGCCGTCCTTCAACTCACCGGTGCTTTTCTTCAGTTCCAGAGTCCTTGACTCATCGGCTGATACAAGTTTTTTTATATCTTCAAGTGTGATATTCATTCGTTCTGATCTGTAGCGCAAATTTAACGATATTATTCGGAATATCGGTGCACATTACAGCATCATGGTGAGGTAGAAGATGAGGAGGGTGCGCTTTTTCATGACGGGGTAGGAGATGATGTCCGGGTCGTCGGTGGTCTTGTAGGTGTGGCGGTGGAAGCCGGAGGTGAAGACCAGGGCAGGGATGCCGGCCTCATGAAAGACGATCTGGTCGGAGAGCTGGTAGAACAGCCGGGTGAAGTTCTCGCTGCCGTAGAAGGTGTGGTCGATGTCGAGGCCGATGTTGTAATAGCGGTTGCACATGTCGATGAGGCCCCGGTCCTGCCTGCGCAGTGTCTGCTCGCCGAGGACTATCACGAAACTGGTATCGGCCTCGTGTACCGGCTCTATGACTGTGCCTATCTGGTCGATGTTGATGGCGCAGATGATACTGTCCTTTCCGATGATCAGGTGATTGACGAAGTGTTTCGAGCCGGCCATATTGAGTTCCTTGGCATCGAGGGCGGCAAAGATGATGTTCTTGTCCGGGCCGGTTCTGGTCTTTTTCATGGTCCCGAACATGTCGGCGAGGTTGAGCAGGACGGTCACTCCGGAGGCGTTGTCATCGGCACCGTTGTAGATATTGCCGTCCAGGACACCCAGATGGTCGTAGTGAGCCGTGATGAGCACGTATTCGTCCGACGGTACCGCGCTCGGCACGATGCCTATGACGTTGCGGCCGACTGTGCCGCTTGCCGAGTCGGCCAGGAACGGCTGATAGAAACTGCCTGCGCAGAACGGTTCCAGGCCGTATTGCTTGAAATGGGTCTCGATATACCTTGCCACCCTCGCCGCATCCCTGGTGCCGGTGGCCCTGCCGTGATTCATGTCGTGAGAGAGCCAGGTCATGAGCCGCTCCTGCTTGGCCTGGTAGACGATCTGCTCGTACATGGTGTACGGCCCCAGTGACCGCCTGCGCTCCTGCGCCTGCAGGGCTGCGGTCGCCAGCAGTATCAGCACCATAGCCAGTGCCGTCGGTATTATTTTATATGTTCCTGTCACCGTTCAGTTGTGTTATCCGGATTGTACCCGATAGAACGTGCGAATATACTAACTTCTTCGGAAATTGGTTCTATCCTGTCAATCATGAACGCGGTAGAAAAATCCGCTGCCGGGATTATTGTCCTGACAGCGGATATGTTGTTGTATGGTGGTAAACTGGGACTACAGCCGGTTCTGGTAGAGTTCGGAGAGAAGTCTACGGTACTGGTTCTCCAGGGTCAGGTAGGCGGACAGGTTGTTGTAGACGTTGTCGGCCTCTACATAGTAGTCGATGATGGAGAGCTGGCCTTCCAGAACTGCTGTCTTGAGCGCATCCAGTGTGCTGTGCATCAGGGGTACGTCGTAGGCCTCGACGGCGGAGCGGATCTGCTGTATCTCGTTGTACTTTGACATCAGCTGGGTCTCTGCCTGCATTCTGGCATTCTCCAGTTCGCTCTGGGCGGCCGTGTGGCGGGCCTCGGCGATTTTGGTCTTGTTGCGGGAGGAGAATAGGGGGATGGACGCACCGACGAGAAATCCGTTGGCAGCCTCGTTCATGGATGTGTTGCGGCGGTAGCCAACTTCGAATTTGGGCAGCCAGTTCTGCTTGTTGACCTTGATCTCCTGTGCGGCTGCATCCACGGATGCCTCAGCGGAGAGTATGGCCGCATCCGTAGACATTATTTCTCCATAGAACTCATCGTAACTGATGATGTCCTGTGCCGCAGGGTAATCAGTGACTGTAAGTTCCAGAGGAATGTTGCCGTTGAAGGCTCGCAGGGACTGGAGGGTGTTCTGGCGCGAGGCCTCGTTCTGGGCCACGAGGGTACGGACATTCATCCGCTCCATCTTCACCTTATTGACCTCTATGACATTGGCACCTCCCTCGGAGAAACGCTTTTCCATCAGGGTGAGGAGCTCGTCGGCATTGGCCAGGCGGGTGTCCAGAAGTTCTTTCTCCTGATTGAGCCGGATAAGGTCCAGGCACAGCAGCTTGGCCTGAAGCAGGATGTCCCTGCGCTGGAGGGCGTACTGCATGTCAAGTGCCTCATTCTGCAGTTTGCCGGATTTGCTCCTTGACACGTACTGCGAGGGAAAGTCGAAGCCCATGGAGACTACGAGCTCGGAGCTGGCGACTCCGTCATAGCCACGGGTAAAGAAGGGGCTGTAGGATACGGAGAGGTCCTGCTGGAGGTTGTTCTGGGCTTGGATTTCGAGCCGTGAGGCTTCATTGCTCTGCTGGAGGGCCTGTAGCTGGATGTTGTTCCGTTCCACGAAAGCCAGTACGGAATCTATGCTTTCTGTGGTCTGGGCCCTGAGGCTGCCGGCAGACAGGATTGCTGCCGGAACCAGAAGGGATGCTATTACGGTGTATTTATTCATATCGGGGAAATGTCTTATTTGTTTTCAATGGTATCGGTGGTGTCAATAGCCTTGCTCTCCTTGCGGTGCATCCAGTCGTAGACAATCGGCACGATGAAGCCGTTGAGCAGGGTGGAGGTGAGCAGTCCTCCGAGGATGACCTTGGCCATGGGGCTCTGGATCTCGTTGCCGGGCAGGTCGCCGTTGATGGCCAGCGGAATCATCGCAAGGGCCGATGAGAGGGCCGTCATCAGGATGGGGTTGAGGCGGTCCAGGGAGCCCTGGAGTATGCACTCGCGGACGCTCAGATGCTCCTCGTTGTGCAGATGGTTGTAGCGGTTGATAAGCAGCATACCGTTACGGGTGGCGATACCGAAGAGGGCGATGAAGCCGATGATGGCCGGGATGCTCAGCTCGCCGGAGGTGATGATCAGGGCAAATACGCCTCCGATCAGGGCCAGCGGCAGATTGAGCAGCACGACTCCGCTCTGGCGGGCATCCTTGAACTCCATGTACAGCAGCAGGAAGATGACGATAATGCTCATGATGGAGGTCAGCATGAGGGTACGGCTTGCGGCCTGCTCGCTCTCGAACTGTCCGCCGTATTCGATATGGTAGCCCTCGGGCAGCACTATCTCTGCGTCCACGATGTCCTGTATGTCATTGACTACGCTGCGCAGGTCGCGTCCGCGGGTGTTGGCGGAGATGACGACCTTACGCTTCACGTTCTCGCGGTTGATGGTGTTGGGGCCCATGGAGGACTCCACGTCAGCCACGTAGGAGAGAGGTATCTTGCAGCCGTCGGCATCGTCTATCATCAGGTTGCGGATGCTCTCCATGTCGCCGCGGTTGTCCTCCGAGGCGCGGACCACGAGGTTGAAGGTCTTGCCTTCCTCGTAGACCTGCGATACGGTCTCGCCGGCCATATTGACTGTGACGAACTCGGCAAAGGCCGGCAGGGAGATGCCGTAGCGGGCGAGCATGTCGCGCTTGGGGGTGATCTTGAGCTCGGGACGCTCGATCTGCTGCTCGACGTTGAGGTCGGCTATGCCCTCAACTCCGCTTATCGCGCTCTTGATGCGGTTGCCTATGACGAACATCTCGTTGAGGTTGTCGCCGAAAAGCTTGATGGCTATGCTGGCCTGGGTACCGCTGAGCATGGCGTCGATACGGTGGCTGATAGGCTGGCCTATCTCGATGTTGGCTCCGCTTATGGTCGAGAGCTTCTCACGCACCTCGTCCAGCAGTTCCGCGTGGGAGCGGTCTTTCAGTACGAAGGGAGCCTCTATCTCGGATACATTGACGCCCAGGGCGTGCTCGTCCAGTTCGGCGCGTCCGGTCTTGCGGGCCACGGTCTGGATCTCGGGAATGGTCAGCAGCAGTTCCTCGGCCCTGCGTCCGATGCGGTCGGATTCCTCCAGGGAGATGCCGGGCAGGGAGCTGACGTTAATCGTGAACGAGCCTTCGTTGAACGGAGGCAGGAAGCTGTGTCCGAGAGTGAAGAACAGGCCGAGGGCCGCTGCGAACAGGGCCAGGGTAGAGCCTCCGACTATGGCCTTGTGGTTCAATGCCCAGTTCAGGCCGTTGCGGTAGTGCTTCTTGAGCCATACGGCCACGAATGCCTCCTTGGGCACCTTGGTGCTGTGCTTCTTGCCGCCTAAGAGATAGGAGCATAGCACGGGGGTCAGGGTCAGGGCCACTATAGTCGAGGCAAATAGGGCCACGATGAATGATATTCCGAGAGGGATGAGCATCCTCCCCTCCATGCCGCTGAGGAAGAACAGGGGCACGAAGCTGACGATGATGATCAGGGTCGAGTTGAGAATCGGCATACGCACCTCCTTGGAGGCGTTGAACACCACATCCACAACGGGCAGCCGCTTGTCGGGCGGCAAGGCCCTGTTCTCCCGCAGGTGTTTCCAGACATTTTCCACATCCACTATCGCGTCGTCCACGAGGGAGCCTATGGCGATGGCCATGCCTCCGAGACTCATGGTGTTGAGGCTCAGCCCGAATGCGTCCAGCACGAGTATCGTCACCAGCAGTGACAGCGGCAGGGTAATCAGGGAGATGACGGTGGTGCGGAAGTTGGCCAGGAAGACGAAGAGCACGATGACCACGAAGATGGCACCCTCGTAGAGGGACCTCTTGACGTTGTTGATGGAGTTCTCGATAAATGTGCTCTGGCGGAATATGTCGGTGGACACATGCACGTCGGCGGGCAGGTTCTTCTGCAGGTCGGCGATGGCGGCGTCCAGTCTCTCGGTCAGCTCGATGGTGCCGGTATTGGGCTGTTTGGTGACGGTGAGCAGTACGGCGGGCTTGCCCCGTTCGGAAGCCAGGCCGAGCTTGGGCTGCTGGGCTCCGATACGCACGTCGGCCACGTCCTCCAGGGTCACTGGCATTCCGCTCTCAGTGGTTTTGATGACCGATGCGGCCATCTCCTGTACGTCCTGGGTGGAGACCACTCCGCGCACGATGTATTCGTTGCCGTATTCGTAGATGACACCTCCGTTGGTGTTCTGGTTCATGCCTCTGGTTACGGCCATCACCTCGCCGAGTGTCACTCCGTAGTGTTTCATCTTCTCAGGGTGAATCAGGACCTGATACTCCTTGATGTCGCCTCCGAGCACTGCCACCTGGGCCACGCCTCCGGTGGACAGCAGTCTGGGACGGAATGTCCAGTCGGCCAGCGTCCGCAGATCCAGCATCGAGGTGCTGTCGGCGGTCAGGCCTATGATCATCAGCTCTCCGAGGATGGAGGACTGGGGGCCGAGGGTAGGGTTGCCGGCGGTCTCTGGCAGATCCTCTGCGGCTGCGGCCAGTTTCTCCGACACGATCTGGCGGGCCAGGTATATGTCGGTGCCCCAGTCGAACTCAACCCATACTACGGAGAATCCGGTGGTGGAAGAGCTGCGCACCCTGCGGACTCCGGTGGAGCCGTTGACGGCGGTCTCGATGGGGAAGGTCACAAGCTGCTCGACCTCCTCGGCGGCCATTCCGTTGGCCTCGGTCATGACGACTACCGTGGGGGCGTTGAGGTCGGGGAATACGTCTATCTCGGCGTTGAAGGTCCTGTACAGTCCGGCCGCGAACAGCAGTACCGACGCAACAAGTATCAGCAGCCGGTTCTGCAGGGAGAAATGTATTATCTTATTGAGCATGGCTGTCCTGGATTAATGTGAATGGCTGTGTGCGGGGATGGCGTTGCTTGCCGAGGCCAGCTTTACGTGGATGGCTCCGTGGGTTACGACAGTCTCGCCTCCGTGCAGGCCGGAGAGTATCTCGTAGCGGTTGCCGTCAGTGGCGCCGAGGGTGACTTCCTGCTTCTTGTAGCAGGTCGGGTCCAGCTGGATATATACGAAGTTGTGACCTTGTTCCTCCGTGATGGCCTCTACGGGCAGGCTGATTACACCGTCACGCTCTTCGGAGAGCAGCCAGATCTGAGCGTATGCTCCGGCGAGTATGTCATCGGAGGCGTTGATGGCGAATGTCACGGGGATGTAGGCGTTGGTCTCGTCTGTCGAGCGGCCGTATCCGAGCAGGCGGCCGTTGAGTCCGGCGGTGCTGAACACCTTGTCAGAGTAGGAAAGTCTGAAGTTGGCGGATTTCACTCCCGGCAGGCGGCTGAGATATCTTTCGGATACGTCGGCCTTGAGATACATGCTGTTGCCCGAGAGTACAGTGGCCAGGGGTGTTCCGACAGATACGTAGTCACCTTCTTTAACAAGGCAGGACTCCACATATCCGCTGGCGGGAGACTTGACAGCAGTACCGTTGCCGCTGCCGTCTGCCGCAAGGGCTTCATATGTCAGGCGGGCTGTCTCATAACGGCCTTTTGCGGCCTCGTATTCCTGGCGGGAGACGATATTGTCCTCTACCAGCTTGGCAGCTCTCTCGTATTCTTTCTGTGCTGTCTCATATGCGATGCGGGCCCTCTGTACCGGGTCTCCGTCCTGAAGGTTGCTGGACGAGATGGTGAACATCGGGGAACCTTCATTGACGAGGCTGCCTTCCACGAGGGGGGCAGCGAACGACACTACGCCTGGAACGTTGGCCACGACTGTAGACTCGTTGCCGGGTGCCGGCATTATCCTTCCGCTTACCTCAAGTACGCTTCTGAATTTGCCCGGCATTATCGTTTCGGCCTTGACTCCGGCCGCTGCCGCGCTCTCGGCACTGAGGATTATCTCGTCGGGAGAGCCCTCGCCCTCTGAGTGGATGTCGCCCTCATGGCTGTGTCCGCTGTGGTCATGGCCGGCATGATTCTCATGCGCCCCGTGCTCATGCCCCTCGTGGTCATGAACATGGCCGTCATGGCTGTGGCCTTCGTGTATCTCCTCACTGTGGCCGTGAGCGTCACCGGTGTTCTGTGAATTCTTGCATGAAGCGAGTGACCAGCATACGGCGATGCAGAGCACTCCTGAAAAAATAGCCTTTAATGTCCGTTTCATGTATGGAAAGTTATTGCAGTTGTTACTTTAAATTTACAAACTGCGCAAAAATACTTTCCACCTCATGCAACCCGGTTGCAAACTGTTTGACGGGGAATTGAAAATTTTAGTAACTTGCAGCCTGTTTTAAGCATCTGCAGGATAAGAAATGAAACCTGGATTGAAAAAGACCCTGAAAGTTGTTGTTATTACTATAGGTACTCTGCTGGGACTGTGTATCGTGGCCGTAGCCGTGGTGCTGTGGTTCGTGCTGACTCCGTCCAAGCTGACTCCTATGGTAGAGAAGGCTGCCAATACATATCTCAACGCGGATGTGAAGGTGGGCAATGTGGACGTGGCGTTTTTCTCTACATTTCCGCGTTTTACCATCAAAATAGATGACGGTGAACTTGTCTCGCATGTAGCCGGCGCTGACAGTCTGCGCTCTTCACGTCCGTACAGGGATTCCCTGTTGCAGTTTGCGCGCTGCAGTGTCTCGCTCAATCCGCTGCCGCTTATCACGGACAACAGGATTGTGATCGGAAGGGTACTTTTGGACAGCGCAAAGGTGTATGCGTGGAGGGACTCTTCCGGCAATGCCAACTGGAATGTCATGTCGGCAGCCGGTGACGCCGACGCGGTGGAGGACACTTCCGCCACCGGCGGTTTCAGACCGAAATCCATAGTGTTGCGCTCATTGAGGATAAAGGATGCCGATATCGTGTTCAATGACCGTTCGACAGATGTCTATGCCATGGTGAGGGACGTGAACAGCCGGATAAGGTTAGGTGCCGGGGTGCGCGGGGCTGCGGCTGCTGTGGAACTCTCGTGCGGCAATCTGTTTTTATGGCAGCGGGGAAATGTCTTGGTGAAACGGACGGCCCTGTCCCTGAATACCAATGTCGGTTTCAACGCCGACAGCATGAAGGTGGTGCTGCGTAATGCGGATTTGGGTGTCAATGACATCAATCTGTCTCTTAACGGTACGTTACGGGGAGATTCTGTACGTAGGGCGATGGATGTGGATCTGGCGTTTGAGGCAGTCGCTCCATCTGTGGAGAGGGCTCTTAATCTGATTCCGGAGTCGGTGGTGAGGCATCAGGACCTGACGGCTGACGGAACGGTGATGCTGGAAGGAGCGGTGAGGGGCGTTTACGGAAACGGTTTGATGCCCACTGTCAGCCTTTGTATGAAGATAGAGGACGCATCGGCGCATTACGGGGGACTGCCTTACGGTATCGACAGCCTGGAGGCTGATTTCGACGCTTTCGTGGATCTGGCCCGGGAACAGGAGTCCTATCTGGATCTGAAGATATTCAAGTTGCATGGCAATGACATAGACGTGTTGGCCGACGCGAAGGTGACAGAGCTGTTCGAGGATCCTCTGATAGCCTTGAATGCCAAGGCCGGAATAGATTTGGGAAGTATCGCCAAGACGTTCCCGCTGCAGGAGGGCATAGAACTGTCCGGTCTGGTTGACGCGGACCTGAAGATACGTACCAGACTGTCTACTATAAAGAATCAGGATTTCGGCCGGATATTCGCTGCCGGCAAGTTGGATATGGACAGGGTGTCGCTAAAAGACACAGTCAGCGGTCTGGACGCGGTAGGTGATATCAATCTGAAGTTTTTCGGAGGCAAGGCATTGGGCCTGAGCGGAGAAGTGTCCAAGCTGCATTTCAAGAGCCCTTGGGCAAATGCCGTGGCCGACAGTCTGCGGTTGAAGGTGATGTCCACCCGTCCTAAGGATACTACCCGTGTGTTCCAGGTAAAGGCGGATTTCCGGATGAACAGGGTAGGAGCGGCGGTAGGGGACTCGCTGAGGGTGTTCTGCGGCCGTGGAGGGGCTGTCGCCTCGTTGGGTCCTCAGCCGGATGCTCCGGAGCGTCCCCGGGCCTCGCTGGATGTGGATACGGATACGCTGTTCCTCAAATACGGAGATATCAGGGGCGGATTCAATAAAGGCTCGCTCAAGTTGACTGCGGACAAGGTCCGTGACTCGCTCTGGCGTCCGGATATGTCGGTGGAGTTCAACCGTCTGCATGGCGGAATGGGAGACTCGCTCGGAGTCTTCTGTCTGCGCGGCGGGCTTACAGCATCGCTGAAGCCGCAGGCGAAGAAGACCGGGATGCCGAGACTTACGGTGAAAGTGGAGACGGATTCAATATTTGCGAGAGCCGGGGATATCACCGGAGGTATGAAGAAAGGTGTTATAAAGGTCAATGCGGACAAGGTCAGGGACTCGCTCTGGCTGCCTTCCGGAACGATAAGGTTCAACAGGCTTGTGGCAGAGGTGCCTCAATGTGCCCTTCCCATCCGGTTCAACAAGACTGTCGTCAAGTTCGGGGACAGGCAGATAACCTTGAAGAAGGCGGCTGTGCGGGTGGGACGGTCCAATGTCGTGCTCTCCGGCACGGTGCATGACCTTTATGGAGCGATGCGCCATGGCCACATGCTGCGGGCCAATCTGGACGTAAGTTCCAAGAACGTGAATTTCAACCAGCTGATGAGGGCCTTTGCATCACCGGAGGCGACGGCGCAGCAGATAGAGGCCGATACCTCCTCGACGGCACTGAGCCTGTTCAAGGTCCCGGACAATATTGACTTCAAGTTTACGACGGACATAGACAAGATGCGTTTCGGCAAGTATGTCTTCCGGAATATAGACGGCACGGCTGAGATCAAAGACAGTCATGTGTATTTGGAGAATCTGAGTCTCAATGCCTTCGACAGCACGAGCCTGAATGCCTCGCTTATCTACAAGGCGGCTTCGTCCAAGTTCGGCTATGCTGGATTCGACATCAAGGTCAAGGACATAGACATAGCATCATTGGTGAACGCCACTCCGTCGATAGACTCTTTGGTGCCCATGCTCCAGTCATTCAAGGGAAAGGTGCAGGTGGATGTCGCGGCTGAGGGAGTGCTCGACTCAACTCTCAATATCATGATACCGTCGCTGCGCTCGGCCATATACATCCGGGGCGACTCCTTGGTGCTGATGGACGGAGAGACATTCGCTGAGATATCGAGAAAACTGATGTTCGAGAATAAGGAAGAGAATCTCATAGACAGTATCTCTGTCAATATCACTGTCAAGGACGGAGCGGTGAACATCTATCCGTTCTTAGTGGAGATAGACCGCTACAAGGCGGCTGTCGGAGGAGTGCAGAATCTGGACATGAGCTTTGACTACCACATATCGATACTCAAGTCTCCTCTGCCGTTCAAGGCCGGACTGAATATACGCGGGACGCTGGACGATATGCGTTTCGGTATAGGCCGGGCCAAATACAAGGACGCGGTGACGCCCGTGGAGACCCGCAGGATAGACACCCTCCGCTTCAATCTCAGCGATGAGATTACCCGGCGTTTCAAGAGTGCAAGCGAGCGGAACAGGTGGGGCGACAGGGCTGCGGCGCGTACTCGCATAGACTGGAAGCACCGCCGTGACTCGGCTCTCCAGCACCGTCAGATACGGTTTGACGGGGATTCTATACAGTGGGAGAGAATGCCTGTCCACAAGGTGGACACTGCCGCAGTGATAATAGATAACCTAAAGAGTGTGCAATGAAAGGAATAGTGCTTGCCGGAGGTTCCGGCACAAGACTTTATCCCATAACTAAGGGAGTAAGCAAGCAGTTGCTTCCCATATATGACAAGCCGATGGTGTATTATCCCATATCAGTGCTGATGCTTGCCGGCATCAGGGATATACTCATAATATCCACGCCTCAGGACCTGCCAGGGTTCCGCCGTCTGCTCGGAGACGGTCAGGATATAGGCGTGCGCTTCGAGTATGCGGAGCAGCCTTCTCCGGACGGACTGGCCCAGGCCTTTATCATAGGCCGGCAGTTTATCGGAGAAGATGCGGCCTGTCTGATTCTGGGAGACAATATTTTCTATGGCAGTCATTTTACCGGAATGCTCTCAAGAGCGGTGGAAAGAGCCGAGCGGGACAATGTGGCGACGGTCTTCGGCTACTGGGTGGCTGATCCGGAGCGTTACGGTGTGGCGGAGATGGACGCCGATGGCAATGTGCTGAGCATAGAGGAGAAACCGGCGCGGCCCAAGTCCAACTATGCCGTAACAGGCCTGTACTTCTATCCCAACGAGGTGGTGGAGGTGGCTGCCGGAGTCAGGCCGTCGGCTCGCGGAGAGCTGGAGATAACATCTGTCAATCAGGAGTTTCTCAATCGCGGACGTTTGCGGCTGGAGACATTGGGCCGCGGCTTTGCATGGCTGGATACCGGAACTCATGATTCTCTGGCGGAGGCCTCGACTTTCATAGAGGTGATAGAGAAGAGGCAGGGGCTGAAGATTGCCTGCCTGGAGGGTATCGCCATGGAGCAGGGGTGGATAGGCCCTGAGCAGATGAGGCGGCTTGCAGAGCCGATGAAAAAGAACCAGTACGGGCAGTATCTGCTGCAACTGGCGGAGGATGCCGAGAAACAGACAGTGAGATAAGGCTATGGAAGTGATAAGGACTGCAATAGATGGTGTGGTGATAATAGAGCCGCGCGTCTTCCGGGATTCGAGGGGATATTTCTTCGAGTCATTCAATCTAAAGGAGTTTGAGCAGAAAGTCCGTCCCGTGAATTTTGTCCAGGACAACGAGTCCTGCTCTTCCTACGGAGTGCTGCGCGGCCTGCATTTTCAGAAACCGCCGTTTGCCCAGAGCAAGCTGGTGCGGGTGGTACAGGGGAGGGTCCTCGATGTGGCCGTGGACATACGCAGGGGCTCGCCCACGTTCGGGCAGCACGTCGCAGTGGAACTTTCCGGGGAGAACCACCGGCAGTTTTTCATTCCAAGGGGATTCGCGCATGGTTTTTGTGTGCTCAGCACCGCAGCTCTTTTTCAGTACAAGTGCGACAATTTCTATGCTCCGCAGAGCGAGGGGGCTGTGGCGTGGAATGACCCGGAGTTGGGCATAGACTGGAAGGTGAGCCCGCAGGATGTTATTTTATCGGAAAAGGATGCCCGGCATCCGCTCCTGAAGGACGTTTCCGAACTGTTTGATTACCATGACAACTTGTATTAATTATGAATTATAAGCGCAATATACTGATAACCGGCGGAGCTGGTTTCATAGGCAGCCACGTGGTTCGCCTGTTCGTCAACAAGTACCCCGAGTACCGCATAGTGAATCTGGACAAGCTGACGTACGCCGGCAACCTGGCCAACCTCAAGGACATCGGGAATGCCCCGAACTACGTGTTCGTGCGTGCCGACATCTGCGATTTCGAGACGGTCTGCGGCATCTTCCGGACATACGGTATCGATGGAGTCATCCATCTTGCCGCCGAGAGCCACGTGGACCGTTCCATCAAGGACCCGTTTACCTTCGCCCGTACAAACGTCATGGGCACTCTGTCGCTCCTGCAGGCCGCCAAAGTGTACTGGGAGTCACTTCCGGAGAGATATGGGGGAAAGCGTTTCTACCATATCTCCACGGACGAGGTGTACGGGGCTTTGGAGCTGACCCGTCCTGATGGCGTGCGCTCCGATATCAGTGCCCATATGGTGTACGGAGACGAGTTCTTCCGCGAGACCACCCGCTACAGCCCCCACAGCCCCTACAGCGCGTCGAAGGCTTCCTCGGACCATTTCGTGCGGGCCTTCCACGACACCTACGGGATGCCGTCGATAGTGACCAACTGCTCCAACAACTACGGCCCGTATCAGTTTCCGGAGAAGCTGATACCGCTGTTTATCAACAATATCCGTCACCGCAGGCCTCTGCCGGTATACGGTAGGGGGGAGAACGTGCGGGACTGGCTGTACGTGGAGGACCACGCAAGGGCCATCGACCTTATCTTCCATGAGGGCAAGGTGGCGGATACGTATAACATCGGCGGGTTCAACGAGTGGAAGAACATCGACCTTATCAAGGTCATTGTCAAGACCACAGACCGGCTGTTGGGACATCCTGAGGGCTATTCGGACAGTCTCATCACTTTCGTGACGGACCGTGCCGGCCATGACTTGCGGTACGCGATAGATGCCACGAAGCTGCACCGCGAGTTGGGCTGGAGTCCGAGCCTGCAGTTCGAGGAGGGCATAGAGAAGACCGTGCGGTGGTATCTGGACAATCAGGCCTGGGTGGACAACATCACATCCGGGGAATATGAGAAGTATTACGAGGAGATGTACGGAGGCCGTCGGGGATGAGCAGTTATCTGGAAGTGGTCAATGTGTCCAAATCCTACGGCCCCCGCGTGCTGTTCGACCACATATCGTTTCATATAGACGAGGGGGACAAGATTGCATTAGTCGCTCCCAACGGTACCGGCAAGACCTCACTGCTGAGCATCATAGCCGGCAAGGACTCATCGGACGGGGAAGGAGAGGTTCGTTTCCTGAAAGACATTGACGTGGCTTTTCTGGAGCAGGACCAGCATTATGCTCCGGACAGGACCATAGCGGACATTGTGCTGGAGGGAGCCGGGGACAAGGCGCACGACGTGCAGGACTACGAAGTGGCCGCAATCCTTTCCCAGCTGCATCTGAACGACCCTTCCCGGAAGGCCGGAACGCTCAGTGGAGGGGAGTCGAAGCGCACGGCCATTGCAGCAGCCCTGATCCGCAAGCCGGATTTCCTGGTGTTGGACGAGCCGACCAACCATCTGGACGTGGACAGCATCGAGTTCCTGGAGGACTACCTCACCCGCTCGCGCTGCACCCTGCTCATGGTGACTCACGACCGGTATTTTCTCGACAGAGTATGCAATCAGATTCTGGAGCTGGACGGCGGACAACTCTACCGCTACAACGGCAATTATGAGTATTTTCTGCAGAAGCGGCAGGAGCGTATCGAGAATTTCAACGCCGCCACCGACCGGGCCCGCAACCTGCTTCGGACCGAGCTGGACTGGATGCGGCGCATGCCCTGTGCCCGGGGAACCAAGGCCAAATACCGCAAGGACGCATTCTACGACCTGAAGGACAGGGCGGAGCAGCGGAGGGATGACCGTCAGATGGAAATCAAAGCCGGCATGGCCCGTCTCGGCAGGAAGATAATCAACTGCAAGGGGTTGTGCTACAGCTGGGGAGATGTCCCGATAGTGGACAATTTCACCTACAACTTCGCCCCTGGGGAGAAGATTGCCATTGTCGGGCCCAACGGAGTGGGCAAGAGTACATTCCTGGACCTGCTGTCCGGGACTCTGGAGCCGTCTTCAGGCACCATAGACAGGGGAGAGACCCTGCGAATAGGCTATTATCGTCAGGAAGGCATAAAGTTCGACAATGAGAAGACCGTCATCGACACGGTGTCGGAGATAGCCGATGTGGTGACCATCGGCAATGGTGAGAAAGTCTCTGCCATGACATTTCTTAACTATTTTATGTTTCCGCCGTCCATGCACCGCAACAGGGTCGGAAGGCTCAGCGGAGGGGAACGGCGCAGGCTTTATCTGCTGACCGTGCTGATGCGCAGTCCCAATTTCCTGATTCTTGACGAGCCTACCAATGACCTGGACCTGATGACCCTCAATGTCCTGGAGGAGTATCTGGCCGGCTTTACCGGCTCACTGCTGATTGTCTCTCATGACCGTTTCTTTGTGGACAAGCTGGCCGACCATCTCTTTATCTTCGAGGGCAGCGGTATGGTCAAGGACTTTGTCGGCAGCTATTCCGGCTATAGGCAGTACCTCAAGGACAGGGATGAGGAGCGTCGGGCCGAGGCCAAAAATGCCGCCAAGGGTGCTGTGTCTGCTGCAGGTGTGACTTCTCCGGCCAATTCTTGGAAAGGAGAGCGGAAACCTAAGCTGTCCTATAAGGAGAAGATGGAGAAGGAGCAGCTGGAGAAGGACATCGCGGCCCTGGAGGAGGAGAAGAAGGCTCTCGAGGCCCGTCTGTGCTCCGGCACTCTGCCCTCCGACCAGCTCACCTCTGACTCCGTCCGTATCGGGGAGGTCACCCGCCTCCTGGACGAAAAAGAGCTCCGCTGGCTGGAACTCGACGAGATCGGGTAGCGGCTGGCAGACGGCTTTTGGAAGCAGCGGTGCGGTGTATAAAAGAGAGTGTTTTATAATCAATAAGTTATATTGGGATACTGCACATTTGACGGGTTTTAAAACGGCCAAATGTGCAGTGCGATTTGTAACTTGCTGATAGTCAGATATACAATTTGTCAGGGTGCACCGGCACTTCCAAAAGGTCTCAGTTTCAGGATAACAGTAGAATCTCACTGAGTGATGTTTCCGGTGTCTTTCTTGCGCATTAATAAAAAATTTAATAACTTGGCGTTGCAATGCCTACGTATAACTCGATAAAAGAACTGACAAGAGGACTTCAGCAAGGAGCCAGGCTGCTGAACGACATGTTCATCAAGAGGAAGACAGTGTCTATAAAGTACGATGATGCTGTTGAGACTCTTGACGGTGATGAGAACAAGGTAAGGCATCTCATAGATTTCGGAGTTATAGTCCGCTCAGGGGATACACTTGAACTGGACGATGCTTACCAGCGTTTTTTTGAAGAGGTGCTGGCGGTCAATGAGGATATAAACATTGCTTCTGTGCAGACCTATATCTCAAAGTTGAAGTTGGGGATACATTCTTTTCTGGCGACTGATAATCCTGCCAGACGGTCTCAGTATCTTAGAGAGATACGCCATACTTTCAAAAGTATTGAGAATGCCACTATGAGGAATGTCGTTGACCTTAAGCGGAATGTGGAGCAGACATACAAGCAGGAGCCTAATTTCAGGATAAAGGAACTTCGGTTGCGGGATTTTGATGAAAAGGCCGGACTGATATCAGAGTTGGTCAGGCAGACCGAGAAAGTCATGGACGAGCAGACTGTGTTTTTTGCCAATGCAGCAGCGGATGTCGGACTTAAGCAGACTGTAAGCGAGGTAAGGGAAGGCCTGCACGAGTCGTCCCATGCCCTTATCTCGATATCGGCTCAGATTATAGATTATCTGAATCGGATAGAGTATCAGAGCAAGTTGGTTAAGAAAATCCGGCAGTTGAAATACATGAAGGATCAGCTGATGGTTGAGGAATGTACGGATATAAGGAGCGTGCTCGGCAAGACAAATGACCTGTGGATGGAAAAACAGCCAAAATACATTACCCGTGTTTCATTGGATTTTCTTAGGAATGATGATTCTGCATTGGAAATACTCAACAGCATAAGGCGCAGGCTGTCCAGGAAAACTACTGTCAAGTCCCGTTTGGCAGGCAGGATAGATGACGAGTATCTTTTTGAGAACCAGGAAATCAGCCGGATGTTCGACCATGCGGCAATCATGAACGGTTTCATGGCACAGGGAAGGGATCTGTTCAGCTATGTATGGAATTATGAGTTTGAGACACCGGCAGATGAGGAGATGCGCCTTGTACTGTTTCTGCAGTTGGCCTCACAGTACGACGGACGGTTGAGATATTTGTCTGAGACCAGAACCGTCAAGAATATTGAATACCCTCTAATCTATTCAAAATGAAATATACCCGTGAAGTTTTCCAAAGACTGTCCAGAGGACAGTTCATTTCAGGGAACAGCGTAGATCCTGAAACCAGAGCCATTTACAATGATATCGAGGAGTGTCAGGCGGAGTATGAGGATTATTTCCGCAAGATAGACTTTCATCTGTCTGCGGGAGACGGTTTTTATTATTTCAGCAGAAAAGAACCGAGGGTGAATATTGAGAATAAACTGCAGTCTCTCTTTTCCTGGATTGACTATCTGGATTTTCTGAAGACTTATGACACCACTTTTGATGCCGGGACTCAGTTCTCGTTGGCGCAGATGGAGATAAGACTTTCGTCTGATCTTGAGTTGAAGGAAAAGCTGTCAAGGCTGTTTCAGGACAAACTGTCCAATCGGGATAAGCTCGAGGCTCTCGCAAATACATTGGTGAGCATGGGGTTTGCAGAACAGACGAACGAGACGGAGGAACGGTATCAGGTGACATCTGCATTTCATTATATCGAGCAGATTATTTCCTGCATAAACATTGATGAGGAGGTGAGAGATGAGATACCTGAATAAGATAGTGTTCATAAACAGCGCGCACATCCCCTATGCGGAAATCAAGCTTGACGGGAATGTACATTTCATAGGTACGCAGGGAGTCGGGAAGTCAACACTGCTCCGTGCCATATTGTTCTTCTACAATGTGGACAAAAGCAAGTTGGGCATACGGACCCAGGATAAGCAGAAAAGTTATGACGAATTTTACTTTCCTTACCCGAACTCCTATATTATATATGAGGTTTGCAGGGAAAACGGACATTTCTTCGTAATGACCTTTTTGTCGAGTGGGAGGGTTGCCTTTCGTATTGTGGACTGTCCTTACGAGAAGCACTTTTTTGTGGAAGAGGACAATAGCGTAAGGTATGAGTGGGGTCGGATAAGCGAGCGGATCGGGACGAAAGTCTACCGCAGCAACATCATACGGAGTTACGAGGAATTCCGGGATATAATCTATGGAAACGTTCAGAATGTCTCCAAGGATCTGCGCAGATTCAACCTGATGGAAAGTTCGCGGTACCAGAATGTGCCCAGGACTATTCAGAATATTTTCCTGAATCAGAGTCTGGAGTCGCGTGTCATTAAGGACACCATTATCAGCTCAATGGATTTTGCGGGAGACAGCATAGATTTGAATTTCTACAGAGAGTATGTGAAAGATTTCCGCCAGCAGTATGATGATATATGGAAATGGTATAAAAAGGATAAGAACGGTAAGGTAAAAGTAAAGGCAGAAGCAGACAAGGTCATTGCAGATTATTCTCTATACGAGGTGGTTGGGAAAAGCATAAGAGAATTGTGCGCAAAACTCAACTATGCAATGGCGCGTGATACGGGCAGATTGCCTTTGTTGGAGGAGGATATCGCTGCTCAATCCCGGGAACTGGCCCGCCTGAAAAGGCTGTTGAGCGAAGAACATGACAAATATAACAAGGAAAGGGATACCCTGAAAGAGGAAGAAGGTATTCTGAAAAACTTTTTCAAAGAGGTGAGGGCCAGAATGCAGCATTATTCTGATATAGGGATAGATGCGTTAATCGCTAAAATGGCGCAGGAGCAGGAGCTGGGTATCCGCAGAAAATCGTTGCTAAGTCAGGAGAATGTCCTTACGGATAAGAGCCAGAGTGTCAGAATGCGGTATGAGACTCTGAGACAGGAACTGGACAACAGTCTTAAGGAGTTCCGCCTGCAGGCCGGACAGCAGATCAATGAAATAGAACGTGTGAAAACGGAAGATGTCGCAAAAGCTCAGTCCGGGTATGCCTCAAAACTGAGTGGCCTGAATACTCTCTATCAACAGAAACAGGATGATATACAGGAGAATATAGATGGACTTACGCACGACAAGACAGAATTGAGACTAAAGGAACAGAAAATCCGTCAGTTAAATCCTTATCAGAAGGAAACAGAAGACTTGGCGGAGCGGATTCGTGGACTGGAGGCGAAAAGTCATGCCTTAACCGTGGAACTTAATCAAAAGCAGCGGGAAATAGAACGGATAACAAATGATACGGCATCCAGGCGTAAAGAGCTTGAGAATGCATGCGAGAAAGACCTTCTTGCTATAAGTCATGCCAAAGAGAAGCTGGAGCAGGAAATAGCCAGGCTCGATGAGCTCTTAGCCGGGCAGAAAGGCTCCTTCATAGAGTGGTTGGAGGATAATGCCGCCGGATGGAAAGACAACATAGGCAAGGTGGCGAATGATACCCTGCTTTACAGTACTTCTCTCGAGCCGTGCAAAGCCGGAAACTCGGACACGCTGTATGGAATCCGCATTGAACTGCAGAATGTGGACAGGACTGTAAATACTCCTGAGGAAATACGCTCAAAGATAGATGAATATAAGCAGCAAATCAACGCACTTGACAATAAGGCGGCAGAGAGGCAGCAGAAGCTCGATGGCGATATTGAAGAACTGGAACGTCAGCCGTCGGTGAAATTAAAGAGTCTCCGCAAGGAGAGAATCAACATGAAAGCGGAGTTAGGGCAGATTCCGGCACATATAGGACATTGCAAGAAAGAGATGGGCGTATATCAGGAAAAACTCAAAGAATGGAGAGACAGAGAGTTGAATGATATAAGAGGACAGTCAGGGAAGATAGAGGAACAGCTGGCCAGGCAAAGAACGTTAAAGCAGCAGACTGGCGCTCAGAAGCGGAAGGAGGAAGAAGAGTTGCGCAAATCTGTGGAGCGCAGGAAAAGGGATATTGATACTTTTGCAAGGCAGAAAAAAGAAGATGTCAATGCAGCACTCAAGCGGCATGAGGCTGACATCGCAGTGCGCAGACGGGAACTTGAGGCGCAGGAGGATGCGGAGCTTAAAGGACACGGCGTGGATGTAAACAGACTGGCGGAGATAAAGGTGGAGCTGCAACAGGTCAACGACGCTCTGGATTATATTGAGAATCATAAACAAGATTATTACGCCTGGCAGAAAGACAAGAAGGAGTATTTTGATCTGGAACAGTCCAAGAAAGAGGAACGGAAACGGCTGCAGGAGAAGATGAGTGAGCTGCAGCATAAATTTGACCTCAGAAGAGAGAAAAAAGAGGCGGAAATCCGCACGGTCTCCGGGGAAGTCCAGTCCCTGCAGAGTGAGAAGGCGAGGCTTGAAGAAGCCATTGACAGAGTCAATCAGTTTTTAAACAATCCCACATGCCCCTCCGATATTGCCGGGGCCGGGACTCAGGAGACTCAGGAACAACTGTCTTCTATCCTGGACAACTTAAGGGACAACATCAGCGGCTTGCAGCAGAGGATGGAGGAATTCAAAAAAGCTGTTACTGTATTCAAGAGCAATTTCTCACCTCAGAATACATTCCATTTCCGAACAGAATTCAATACCGAAGCGGATTACGTGGAATTTGCGTCAGAACTGCACGAATTCATATCCAATAACAAGATAGAGGAGTACCGTACCCGTACAAGCGGTCTGTATGCCGACATAATCAAGCGGATAGCCAGGGAAGTAGGAGATCTTGACAGGCACGGCGCCGAGATTAGAGCCACCATAAACGAGATAAACCGGGACTTCAGGGAAAACAATTTCGCAGGTGTAATCAAGGAAATAGAGCTTCGTGCAGTGGAAAGCAGTGACAGGCTTATGCAGCAGCTTATCAATATCAAGAAATTTGATGAGGAATATGGCTTTGATATTGGAAATCTGAACCTGTTTTCGACAGAAGAGTCCCAAAGCAAGACTAACGAGCAGGCTGTAAAGCTGTTGGTGAACCTGATAGAGATGATGGACTTAGACCGCAAACGTGAGAGGATAACCCTGTCTGATACATTCAAACTGGAGTTCAAGGTCATGGAGAATGACAACGACACCAACTGGGTGGAAAAACTCTCCAATGTCGGCTCGGACGGAACGGACATATTGGTGAAATCGATGGTGAACATCATGCTTATCAATGTGTTCAAGAGGAAGATATCCAAGCATTTCGGGGATTTCAGGCTGCACTGCATGATGGATGAGATAGGCAAACTGCATCCTGATAATGTGGAAGGTATATTGAAGTTTGCCAACGTGAGGAATATTTTCCTGATAAACAGTTCTCCGACAACGTACAATGCTCAGGTCTACAAGTACACATATTCTCTGAGCAAGGATGACAGGAACAATACTGTAGTAAAAACATTGCTGACTATAAGATAAATTTGAGGATGGGAATAACAGTTGCACAGACGGAAAAACTGCTGAGGCTGGCAAAAGGAGATACGTTGCCGTCGAGTATACTTAAAGGAGAACTGTTCGAATGGATGGTTTCGGACGGAATACTTGTTGCCGTCACCCGAGGCAGCAGGAAGAGTTATCGTGCAAGGGACGGGCGGTCTCTGAGAGATTATATTGCTGCTCATTTTGATATCAGAGATCTTGAGAAGTATTGTAAACTGTTACAGGAAGGAGGTGCGTCCCGTGCTGAGCAGGTGAGAATGACCGGGAATTCCAAGACTATAGCGCGCCGTACCTTCTACGGCTTTATGGTCAATTGTTATGAGCCGATACCTGTTATGTTGGCGGGAAAGTCTTTCAACCTGTTGCCTGAGGAAGGGACATTCGCATTCATCTATGATTTTAATACATTCTCAATTCCGGGAGACACCGTAGTTGTAGGCATTGAGAATGCCGAGAATTTCAGATACATCAGAGAGCAACGGCCGCTGTTTGAGTCCATATCTCCAAAAGAATCCAGGTTGTTGTTTGTCTCCAGATATCCTCAGGAGCAGAGTCGTGACCTTATGCAATGGCTTATTTCAATCCCCAACCGGTATGTCCATTTCGGAGATTTGGACTTGGCAGGAATCCATATTTACCAGAGTGAGTACTACAGACGTCTCGGGGAAAGGTCCTCTTTCCTGATTCCGCAAGATTATGAGTACAGAATATCAACAGGCAGCAGTGAAAGATATGACAATCAGTACAGTAGATTCGGCAAAATGAAGATTACAGATTCCCGTGTGGCCTCTCTTGTGGAGTGCATTCACAGATACCATAAAGGCTACGATCAGGAAGGGTTTATTGGCAGTTGAACATTGTGTGTCACTTACTGTTATGGATGCAAGGCTGTACATGATTGTGGATTTGGAAAGGCGAGGAGATAAGCGGATGTTCATCACGGAGCAAGTCGTCTCGATAAGTGAGAGCGGCAGCGGTCTTTGGACGGTGCGGTTCTCTTCGTCTCCGCGAGTGTTCAATTATAATCATGCGAGACTGTTGTGTCTTTCGCATCCAGAGACTGTGGACCTTCAGGATAAAGGACTGTATGTCAACAATCGTCATATAACGAATGTCAAAGAACTCCTCCGCTTCACGGATGGGCGGCATACATTTTATCATGTGACTTATAACAACGGTTATTATGAGAATCTTGAAAGTACGGAAGTATATGTCTCCCGCACACGTCTGGATAAAGATGGAGGCTCTGTCTGGGATTACTTGCGTAAATTGGCCGAAGAGACAAGTCTGATTACGGAAGAAGATGACAGTATTCTTTCTAAGCAATATGATTTGGTGGATGTTATGCGGGATAATGTTCCATTGGTGCAGTATCTTGGCAACGGAGCCCGGTTGGCCTCATATAACTGTCCGGAGCAGATATACTATCCGTTCGGATGCAATGCAAGCCAGAAGGCTGCTGTGGAAGCCGCATTGATACATCAGGTAAGTATCATTCAAGGTCCTCCTGGGACAGGCAAGACACAGACCATCTTGAATATCATCGCCAATCTGCTTATGGCGGATAAAACGGTGCTGGTTGTGTCGAACAACAATTCTGCCGTCGATAATGTGGCGGAAAAGCTTGAGAAAGAATGTCTTGGTTTTATTGTGGCCAAATTAGGCAGTGCTCAGAATAAGAAGGCATTCGTTGCCAATCAACCCGATTATCCGGATATGAGCGGTTGGACGATAGAGGAAGTCCCAGCAAAACTATGTGCGCGGGATTCGTTGCTTGCTGTGACTAAGGGATTTGAGGCACAGATACGTCAATCTGGGCTCAAATCTGAGTACGATGCCTTACTGAAAGAGATGAAATACGAGAATATGGCCCGACAGGAGCAATCGTGCGATGAAAAA
Source organism: uncultured Bacteroidales bacterium (assembly GCA_944326225.1). GTDB lineage: Bacteria > Bacteroidota > Bacteroidia > Bacteroidales > UBA932 > Coprenecus. Next base: position 60,343 of record CALVDI010000007.1, read on the forward strand.
TTAGGCGGGATGAGCTCAGCCGTGCTTATGAGGCTGCTTAATCTGTATCAGATGAAGATCAGGGCGAGCGGGCGCAAGCCGGGTCTGTGGTCCAGGTTAAAGTGGACTTGTGCATTCGGTATGAGAATGTTCCGGTTTCTCAGCAGCGCTCCGTCTTATGTGACACGTTCATTGGAGGCTGCGTATTATTCTTCGCGCAAGACTGAAATAGAAGAGGAACTATGCTCAATCGCTGCGATGCTGCAATCTATGGATCTCGATGAGCGGACAAAAGATTTGCGCTCGACTTCACTTGCAGTGTTGAAGAGCAGGATGGCTGATCGTTATGGCTCAGGAGAAAGGCAAAAGTTTGAAGTCAGAGAGATAAAACCGAAGACTGCGGCATTCCTGAAAGAGTATCCGGTCGTGCTGAGTACAACCTATTCTGCCAAGAGCTGTATCAGTAAGGATATGGTCTTTGACTACGTGATTATGGATGAGGCGTCACAAGTTGATATAAAGACAGGTGCGCTGGCCTTGTCCTGTGCCGTGAATGCCGTAATTGTAGGCGATGACAAACAGCTCCCCAATGTGGTCAGCAAGGAGGAGGCACAGGCATTGAACGCTATCCAATCAGAGTACAATGTGGATGACAGATACAATGCCGCCACGCACAGCTTCCTGCAGTCTTGTGTGGAAGTCTTCAAGGATGCGCCGGTGACATTGCTCCGTGAGCATTATCGCTGCCATCCCAAAATAATCGGATTCTGCAATAAACGGTTCTATGACGGCGAATTGGTGGCCATGACCACAGATATGGGCGAGGATAAGGTCTTGCAGGTTGTACGGACAGTCAAGGGAAATCATGCCCGCGGGCATTTCAACCAGCGTGAGATTGATGTGGTAACGCAGGAAGTGATGCCGGAATATGCGGATGTTGGTAGTGTGGGCATCATTACTCCCTATCGGTTGCAGGCGGAGGAAATCAATAAGGCGATAGGGACAGATATTGCCAGTACGGTACACAAGTATCAGGGACGTGAGTGTGATACCATCATCATGAGTACGGTTGATAATGTGCCGACGGAGTTCTCAGATGACCCCAATCTGCTCAACGTGGCAATATCACGTGCCAAGACACATCTGTGCATAGTCACCAATGGCAATGATATGCCGCAGAGCTCTAATTTGGCCCAGCTTATCGCTTATATCCAGTACAACAACTTTGAAGTGAAGGAGAGTAAGCTTCATTCAGTGTTTGATTTGTTGTATAAGCAGTATACGGCGGAACGGTTGGCGTATGAGCAGGCTCACTCGGTCGGTGCTGGGTATCTCTCTGAAAACCTTGTGTATGACATGCTGATTAAAGGAATAGCCAAGTCGGGATTGGCAAATACAGGTGTCCTGTGCCATTATCCTCTGTCAAGATTGATTGCTGACTGGGATATGCTGGATGAGCGAGAGAAAGCGTTTGCAGAAAGCCCTCTTGCGCATGTGGACTTTTTGATTTATAATTCTCTTACCAAGAGGCCGCTTCAGACCATCGAAGTGGACGGTTGGCATTTTCATAAAAACAGCGAAGCCCAGCAGTCACGTGATGCCCTAAAGAACCAAATACTCACTAAGTTCGGATTGTGTCCGCATCGTATTTCCACAACAGCGACCGTAACCGAGGAAACGATTATGAGCCTTCTCAATCAGGATAAATGAAGAATACTGTATTTTTATTCATTTTAATTGAAATTGTTCATAACAATAATTAAATTTGTATACTGAAATAGGCTCTAAATTAATAATGTCTTAATATACAAGAGTATGAAAAGGTGTTTCTTGGTATTCATTATGTTTTTTGCTAGTTTGTGCAGTTATGCGCAGTATACAGACAGCAATACTAAAAATACATTTGCATCCCCGGATTCAAATGTGAATTATAGATTATTTCAGACTAATAACAGATGGACTTTTCTTAAGTTGGACACTCGCAATGGAATAATCACTCATGTGCAATATAGAGCTGGAGACGCGTTTGAGTATCCGTTAAATACAACACCTCTTGTAGAGGGTGATGATGCGAAAGCTGGCAGATTCTTTTTGTATCCGACAGAGAATACTTATACATACATACTGTTGGATCAAATTGATGGTCGTGTGTGGCAGGTGCTATGGAGTATAGACAAGGATAGTCGTGGTATGTGGGCTATAATATACAGTCCATGGGATTGATATTGTTCAAAAGGAATGCTCTAAAAGAGAAAAGAAAAATTTGTATTGCTAAATACAAATTAATATAGGGACTGTCGTTTAATTCCGTCATTATGAGTCAATCGGCAGACAGTCCCTGTAATTTTTCCGATCGAACCCATCTTTTTATATCTTCGGCTCCGTTTCGGAGCCCCTTTTTTCATTTTTGGACCCAACTGGAGCCAATACTCCAGTGAAAGGGCCGTTTCT
>CALVDI010000008.1 GCA_944326225.1 uncultured Bacteroidales bacterium
CGTCCGCGCAGTACCTGTCCAGCTCCTCAGGGGTGGAGTCGGTGTCGTACTCGTATATGGAGTCTATCCTCAGGTCCCCGCAGCCGCGGGCCTTGCCGTCGCGGATGTTGCGCAGCTGGGCGCACAGGTTGCGTCCCACGAAGCCTCTTGACCCCGTTATCAGTATGTTCATTTCAAAAAATAGAATAAAGGTTCTTAAAGAATGGTACTTAGAAATTCAACCGGAGTCATGACCGGTATGTCCGCTTCCCCGAAGTCCGCTGCGTTCCTGGAAATGATACAGTCTGCGCCTGCCTTTCTTGCCGAGAGGTACTGCACGCAGTCCTCCATGTCTTTCCAGCGCAGTGACACGGCCTCCGTGATTATGGATTCCCCGGCGGCTGCAACGCTCATGTATCTCAGCATGTCCGTCATTGTCGAATACATATCGGCAGGGGACATCGCTTTCCGCAACACGTACGCGAGGTTGACAAACGAGATGTCGGAGGCGACGAGCGACAGCCTTCTCTGTCTGGAGAGCTCCAGCAGCACGAGTGCCGCATCAACCCACGGTTTACGGTTGAGGACAATGTCTATCAGTATATTCGTGTCCAGAAAAACTCTCACAGCCCGTACTTCTCAGAAAAATACCCGTCTCTTTCCTCTTCGGGATCCAGGTTGTGTGTGAGGGAGCCAGCATGCCTGGTCAGGGATCTGACCTCATCAGAGACAGGGAAATTGTCTATCTTGTCCCACACGGAGTTGTCGGAGACCCATTTCGAAAGAAAATTCTCCACGACGGAGGACAGGTCCACACCTTTCCTCGAAGCGTAGACCGCCGCCTCTTCGAGCAGCACGCCGTTTATATGCAGTGTATCCTTCGTCGTCATATCTCCTATTCTCTTTCCGGAAGCGAAGTTATGAAAAATATTTCACTCCTGCAATCCAGGCGCTGCTATTCGGAGCGTATGTCTCGTGCCTTGGCCCTCGGAATCAGTCCGAGGTCCTCCCGGATGAAGCGCAGGCGCATCAGCTGTTCCTTCATGCCCTCCACGTCAAGGCGGCGGGTATTGTGGCTGTGGTAGTCCTCTATGTGGGAGAGGTCCTCGTTGCCCTCCCTGAAGTACTTGTCGTAGTTCAGGTCCCTCGTGTCGCACGGTATCCGGAAATAATCGCCCATGTCTATCGCTCTGGCCATCTCCTCGCGCGTCACAAGGGTCTCGTAGAGCTTCTCGCCATGGCGCGTGCCGATGACCCTAACTTCCGTCTCACCGTACTTGGGGTCAACCTTGGCGTATATCTCCTTCAATGCCCTGGCCAGGGTGTCGAGGGTGGCCGCCGGGGCCTTCTGTACGAACAGGTCGCCGTTGTGCCCGTGGGTGAATGCGTACACCACGAGGTCCACAGCGTCGTCAAGGGTCATCATGAACCGTGTCATGTTCGGATCCGTTATGGTTATCGGCTTGTCCTCCATCATCTGCTCCACCCACAGGGGAATCACCGAGCCCCGGCTGGCCATCACGTTGCCGTAGCGCGTGCAGCAGATCGTCGTCGCCGCGCCCTCGCCCAGCTCGCGTCCCTTGGCTATGGCGACCTTCTCCATCAGGGCCTTGGAGATGCCCATCGCGTTGATCGGATAGGCCGCTTTGTCGGTGGACAGAACCACCACGTTCCTCACACCGTGCTCTATTGCGCTGTCCAGCACATTACCCGTGCCCAGCACATTAGTGCGGGTGGCCTCCATCGGGAAGAACTCGCATGAGGGGACCTGTTTGAGCGCGGCTGCAGCGAACACATAGTCCACTCCGCGCATCGCCACGTCAACAGAACTTTTGTCCCTCACATTGCCGATGTAGAACTTCACCTTGCCGGCCTGCTCCGGGTACTGCGACTGGAGGTGGTGACGCATGTCGTCCTGCTTCTTCTCGTCGCGGGAGAAGATACGGATCTCGCGGATGTCCGAGTCCAGGAACCTCCTCAGCACGGCGTTCCCGAAACTTCCCGTGCCGCCTGTTATCAACAGGACTTTGTCCTTGAATATGCTCATATACACTGTTTGAAATTATCGATTACATACTGTATGTCCTCATCGCCCAGTCGGGTATGAAGAGGCAGGGTTACCTCGTTCTCATATAGATGATAGGCGTTGGGAAAGTCCTTGATGTCGAAGCCGAGGGCCTTGTACGCTGTCATCATCGGAAGCGGCTTGTAATGCACATTGCAGGCGATGCCCTTTTCTGCCATCCTGACGATAAACTCATTGCGATCCTCAACTCCTTTTCCGCTGAGACGGACCATATACAGATGATGACTGGAACACCAATCGTCACCGCGATGTGCAGGCAGAATGACATTGCAGTCTTTCAGCCCCTCGCTGTACATGCGGACTAACTCATAACGGCGTTCCAGCATCTGAGGATAACGCTCCAACTGGGCCAGTCCGATGGCGGCCATGATATCTGTCATGTTGCATTTGTACCACGGACCGATGATATCGTACTCCCAGGCTCCAAGCTTAGTTTTAGCCAAAGCATCTTTGTTCTGGCCGTGAAGCGAGTACAGCTGGGCCATCTTGTACAGGTAATCGTCCCACTCCTGACCGTCCTCGCGCGACTTGACCGGAAGAGCTCTCCAAGTAAGCGCACCGCCTTCGGCAGTAGTCAGGTTCTTTACAGCGTGGAATGAAAATGAGGTGAAATCAGCGATCTCTCCGCACATCTTTCCGTGCCATGTCGCCCCGAATGCATGTGCGGCGTCAGCGAGCACAATGATACGGCCGAAAGCCTTCTGAAGTTCATTTGAGGGTCTGAACAGATGGCGTTTGGCTTCGATGACTTCATATATCCTGTCATAATCGGCAATTACGCCTCCGAGATCCACCGGGATGATCACTTTTGTGCGTTCTGTGATGGCGTCTGCCAGCTTATCATAATCCATCTCCACAGACCCCTTCTGACTGTCTACGAATACCAACTTTGTCCCCACATGCTGCGTGACGGATGCCGTTGCGGTATAGGTATACGCCGGAACTATGACCTCATCCTCCGGTCCTACTCCGATAAGACGGAGAGCCATCTCCATGGATGCAGTTGCTGAGTTGAGGCAGACAGTCTGCGAGGTATGACAGTAACTGCTTATCCTGCGCTCGAACTCCTTGGTCTTAGGTCCGGTGGTAATCCATCCGGAAAGTATGGCCTCGCTGGCCATAGAGGCCTCTCTCTCACTCATGTCCGGAGGAGAGAAAGGAATCTTTTTAATACTCATAAATATCTGATTATCGTTTAGATTGCTTTCATAAAATATTCAAGTATGAGGCCGTTAATGTGTGGCTATAGCAAGGAATGTCTTGAAGATAAGTCTAATATCTCCCCAAAAAGAATGATTGCGGACATACTCAAGGTTGATGCGGAGTTTGTCCTGCATTATTACATCCCGATAATATTGTTCGGGATCCGATGCTTTTGCGAGGAGCTCGTTCTCGTTGCGGTAACGGATAGACGCCAAGTCTGTGATACCGGGACGGACATCCAGAACGTGCATCTGTTCCGGAGTATATAGGTCTACGTATTTACGTACTTCAGGGCGGGGACCGACCAGGCTCATATCTCCCTTGAACACATTTATTAACTGAGGGAATTCGTCTAGTTTGTATTTACGGATGTAGTAACCGGAACGCGTGACTCTCGGATCACGGCCTCCGACTGTGATGAGTCCTTTCTTATCGGACCCGACCCTCATTGAACGGAATTTGTACAGGTAGAAGTCCTTATTGTTGCGTCCGACACGCACTTGCTTGTAGAACACAGGGCCCGGTGAGTCAAGTTTCACCCATATGGCGACAATTAAAAAAAGCGGACTTAAAATAAGCAGGCCTATTCCGCTTGATATGATATCAAATAATCGTTTCACTTTAAATCCTTTATAAAACGGTACATTCTTCTTTCCGGGTAAGCGATAAAATCATACAGTACAGTATATCCCATGGATTGGTAAAAAGGCACGGCGGTGTTATTATAATAATCTGTCGTTAATGAGAGTCTTTCCACCCCCGTGTTCCTTAAATTGTCTTCAACTGAGCCTAACATCATTTTACCGATACCCTTTCCTTGTCCTGCAGGAAGTACTCCTATTGAAAACAATTCTGCGTAATTGTCATTAAACTTTCCATTGTCGGATGTTTTTGACAGATTCCTAACCAGTCTCAATAAAGCATGAGGCTTTGTAAATAAAAGTTTAACACTTATCAATGCAAAAGAAAATAGATTCTCTTTTACCAGACTGGTATTGAATCCTTTACTCACGCTGGTCGCAGCAGCGAACCCGATAATCTCATTGTCGCTTTTTGCGACCAGTACTACTGCCTTACTGTTTTTAATAAAGCAAGAATAATATAATTCAAGGAAATCCTTACCAAGACTGGATAAGAAAAAGTCTTTAAACGCCTGCAAGTGGATATTAACGATAGAGCCGACATCATCTATCGTTGCATTCTGAATATTGACCATAAACAATTTATTTTTTTACAGCAGTGTCTTTAAGGACCTTTATGTATCTGGAAGTTCCTGCTTCTTTTGTGAGATTCTGCTCTATGAATTTACGACCATTATTCCCATATAATTCGCATAACTCTTGATGCTGATACAACGTCATTATGTTTTGTGTTAATCCATGTGCGTCATCCGCATCAGAAAAAAGTCCTAATTGATGTTGCTCTATTATCCTCTGAAGTTCTCCGTCTTTGTCAAAACTGCAGAGGACAGGAGTTTTTGTGGCCAGAATACTCCATGTCTTACTTGGCATAGCACTACCGCCAAGCCCCTTTTTGCAAGACACTAAGGAAGCATCAGCAAGACTGTAAACCTGAGATACCTTATCAAGCGGTTGTAAAGGATAAAACTTAACATTGTCAAGGTCGTTTTCCTTTACGAACTTTTCATATTCCTGTTTCAGGCCGCCAGTTCCAAAGATTAAAAATTCAATGCCCTGTTCATTTCTTAAAATATCCGCTGCCTGTAACAGAACCTTGACATTCTGCGCATATCCCAAATTCCCGGCATACACAATATGGAACTTATCGCGTCCTATATACAATTCCTCGAATAGGGGATTGTCATCCTTGGCAACAGGTACGATCAAGTTTTCATCCACCCAATTGTATATGGTCTCTACTTTCTGTGGCAAAACGCCTTTGTTGACAATATTCAGTTTAAAATCTTCTGACGGTACGATAATCTTATCAACATTGCGGTAAGTAAAGTCTTCTATTTTCCGTCCTATTTTCCATATTACGCTATTTTTTTTAGCCAATCCTGTTCCGACGAGAGAGTCCGGGAAAATATCTTGTAGATTGTAAACAACCGGTACGCCTGTAATTTTTTTTACAAGTACAGCCATGGCACCTTGAATAGGAGGAGTACTTGTGACAAACAACACATCGGCATTCTTATTCCTGCATCCATAATAAAAGTGCTTTATACAAGCAATAAGATAACGTAGTGCTCTCAATACCGGACTCTTGCCTTCACGGTACAACGCAAACCTGTGAACAGTGGTTTTCCCATTATACAGAGTCTCAGACTTATGGCGTTTTCTATACTGCTTGCGTACTTCATCGCTGACACCACGGGTTGGGGAAGGTGTATATATAACAGTGTCAAAGCCATAATTGGCAAATGCCTCATAATAATCACTCACCAAACGGGAACTGGCATATTGCTCGGGAGCAAAATATGATTCAAGAGTTAAAACTTTCATTCTGCATTATAATGATTTTAGACAACATTATTGAACATCTTTCAAAAACTCTTCTTTGAATGTTCCGTCTGCATTGATTGTATTATTTATGTTATTATAGTTGTTTAATCATATTTGATGAAATTATCTAAAGTTTTATAGAATTTCATTTCATCAGATCTTACAATTTGAAGAAATTCGGCACATCCATTTTCATATTGGATTTTGTCAAAATGAATCCAATAGTCTTTTATTTTTTCCGCTATATTGTCATTTTCATCTATTATTACTCCCAGATTATATTGTTTCACAAAATCAGCTTGTGTGCATTTACTATTTACAATCATCGGCTTACCATGAGTAACAGATAAATAGAATCTGTTGCTCATTAAATAATCACTTATCATGTTATGAGAGAGCAATATATTTATCATGTCTACCTTAGAAACGATTGAACTTTCGTCTTCTTTTTTATACTCTCCTGTGACAAGAACATTATTTAATTTATGAATGTTTACATATTCCTGTATTATAGATGTGGCACTACCTTTTCCTGAAAATTGTAATAGAAATTGATTATTATTGCCAAGAAAATTTATTAGTGCAATATTTGAATTTGCATCCCTCAATGCTCCTATTGTGAGTATTATTATCTTATTGTTGAGGCCTGCTTTATAGCCCTCGCCAACAAAAATATCTGAGGCTGTATTATGAGATATAATGTATTCATTTTCTGCCGGCAGCCAATGTTTAAATCATGGAGAGGATATAACATTGACATAAGACATTGATAAAAGTCTTTTAAGTTTTTTATTGATAAACCTCAGCCGCAATAATGAAGAATAGTCACCTTTCCCGACCTGCTCCGGGTACTGCGCCTGGAGGCCGTGGCGCATGTCGTCCTGCTTCTTCTCGTCGCGCGAGAAGATGCGGATCTCCCGGATGTCCGAGGCCAGGAACCTCCTCAGCACGGCGTTCCCGAAACTGCCCGTGCCGCCTGTTATCAACAGGACTTTCTCCGTGAATATACTCATATACTCTGTTTGAAATTTTCAATCACATACTCTATGTCCTCATCGCTTAACCTGGTATGGAGTTTTATCGTTAGAGGATCTTGCAGCATTCACTAAGTAGAGTTTTGTGTTTCTCTGTACTAATAGTTGATATTTGCTCATTTTGTTTTTAAAGACTCTTCCAGGCATGTACTATCATATCCCAAACGATTGGCATGGAATATCTTTCAAAAACACGCCTTCGGGCATTCTCCCGACATTGGTTTTTCAGATTCTCATCACCGAGCATTGCCTTTATTGCAGATTCTAATGCTTCAGTATTCTTAGGATCAATCAAAATACCGTACTTGCCTCTATCGTCCTCTTTCAACATTTCCGGAATTGCCCCTACTTTGGTCGTCACTATAGCGCATCCGCAAGCCATGCTTTCTAGAATCACATTCGGGAAACCTTCTGTATATGTCGGAAGTACAAATAAATCGCATCTTTGCATCTGGTCCAAAACCTGTTCATAAGGCAATTCTCCTGTTTGTTCAAGCCAAGAATCATCACCCTTGCAGTTTATGGCTTTTTGTCGCAACAGGCTTTTCATATCGTCAGCAGCGTGACCGATTATTTTCAGCTTTACATTCTCAATATGGCCGCAAGCATCCACCAACTCTTCAACGCCCTTTGTCTTAATTACATGACCGACAAACAGTATTGTACCGGGAATCCTATCTTTGTCAGGGTGCTTCCTGATATAATCCGTAACCGCAGGAGAAAGAGGATTCGGGACAAGATGAATATTGCTGTATCCGCAATCTGTTAATGTCTTATGTGAACTCTCAGTCATCACGATGACGGAATCTGACATAGAAATGACTTTCTTCATCAGTTTCCATTCCCAATTGTTCTGCTTTTGAAGTTCCGGTATGCGGCCGAAATGAAAATGGACAACAGTCTTTGCCCCATATTTATGAGCTATTCGTATCATCAACAAGTCTTTAATGAGACTCAGAGACGCACTGGTGGATATATGAGCGATATCGTAACTATCTCTCCTCAGCACATTTCTATAATTGCGGATGGTGTGGCTGTAATCTTTAAATGCTGAAATAATCCGTGTAATGGGTTTATCGGCCTTAACTACGTAATTGCGTCCGATAGAACATTTATCAATAACTATTCCGGTATCACTGATTCCTTGATAATAGTTGTATATGTGCTCGGCCCACCGCATAATACCACCGGTGATTCCGTCAAACGGAGCCACAAAGAGTACTTTCATAAGTGATATTTTTATTTTATAATAGCCCTTAATTCTTTCTCGGACAGTCTCTCATTTTCTGGATAAAGGATTCTTTCGTGTTCTATAATCTGCTCTACGCAAAATCTGAATTTCAATACTTTGGCTGGCACTCCTCCTGCAATTGCGTATGGAGGAACATTCTTAGTCACTACTGCACCTGCGGCTATGATGCATCCTCTGGAAATGTGAACACCGTTAAGAATAGTAACATTTGTTCCTACCCATGTGTCTGATTCGATGATTACGGGCAAGTCATCTTCCGGTCTCTTATCAACATCAGTATAATCAGTTATAAATTTTCCGACTATATGACTACTGTGGTTGCCTGCTATTATTGACACATTCGGAGCAAACACAACATGGTGATGAATAATAATGGCACTTTTAGTGCACCAGAAACGAGCATTGTCTCCAATGAATACGTTGTTTTCTAAGGTGATATACCTATAAGTGAAAGAACTATTGAATGGATGAAAAACCACATTCTTCCCACAATATGCAAATAAGCCTTTTCCAATATACATTAGTAGGCGATCAATCGCTTTTTTGAAAAGAAGGTATAAAACAACTATGTATTTCATGTCATTCAATATTTTCTAACAGGGATAGATACTGTCGAATAAATCTTCCTATACCTAAAGAATTTTCTGCTACAACTCGTGAATTTTTACAATATTGCAACCATTTTGATTCCGATAGATTGACTGCACGAACAATACTTTCTGCTATTTCTTCAATATTATTTGGATTGAATAGGAATCCGTTTACATTTTCCTGCACATACCTGCCATTATCACAGACATCGCTACATAGTACGGGAAGCCCTGTGGAGATGGCCTCACATATAACATTCGGTGTTCCCTCATAAAATGAAGGTAGGCAAAAATAATCGGTTTTATAGTATTCTTCGCGGATATTCTTAGTTTTCTCAAGTAACTCAATATAATGCCCAATGGACAGTTCATCAATCAACTTGCAGCACTTGTTGTAATAATCAAGATTCTCACCTATAGTCCCATCAACAAACCCGAACCACTTAACGTGGAATTTTGCACCAGTGTCAACAACCATTTTTACTGCCTGTATGAAGTTCAAGGTATTCTTTGACTGCCATATGGAGGCAGCTATAATTATCTGAGGTACAGCATGTCTCGTTCTGTTAAGAAATGAAAAATAGTTAAAGTCTACAAAATTTGCTATAGTTGTAGTTTTTTTCTGTAAGAATTGAAAATTATCCTTTATAAATTTCTCCTGTGAGTATGCGTTTGGTACAACGTAGTTGGCCACTCTAAACAGATTGAATCTGAGCCGTTCTTTTTTTCCAATATGTTGTGTCGTATTTCTTTCTGATACAATCAGTTTGAAATGAGGGTAAAGAACTTTGACGATGCAGGAGATTATGGAGGGGCTTTCCAGAAATGAGATTACCCAATCAGGCTTTTCGCGTTTTATGTACCGGTATGCATTGAATATCCGCTTGATATTGCTGCTTTCAGGTAGAATATGCAATTCAATGCCGCCATCAAGACTGCTTAGAAAAAAATTCACATCGTGGTACACCAGCATCTGCACAACATGCCCTGCCTTGTGCAATTGATTGGCCAGTCCAACTATCTGCCGCTGCGCTCCTCCTGCGCCAAGGCTGTCGATGAAACATATTATCTTCATATATTCGTGCAGCTTAAATTTTTTCTATCTTTTACAATATTTCCGATTATTATTCCTAATAGAAAATTGTTCATTACTCCGCCTATTTCAGTATATCCCATAGATATTACAGATTGTAAGAGCCAAATTGTCAGACCTGTATATGCCGCATATTTTATTGACGTATCCTCATTTGACAGGTAGATATATCGAAATAATGATATAAATAAAAGTGCATATAGGACAACTCCCAACAACCCATTATCAACTAACAGTTCAAGCCAATCACAATGGGCATAATTACCGGCAATCCAGACAGATGCAGATATACCATTGCCGAAGAGAATATGCCAAAGGCTAGTATCTTCCAACCAATATCTAAAAAGACTTAGGTATATAACATCGCGACTGCTGGTAAAGTTATTTTTTGAGGGGTCTATGCGTGATAGTAAATACTCATTAGAAATAATATTGTAATACAAAAATGTACTTGCCCCAGCGAATAAAATAATTAATAAAAATATAGATTTTAATGATATACGGTGGGTCTTATAATAATATAATAAAACAAATATCATCGCTATCAAGAGACACAGAATAGCACCTCGTTTTGCACTTGAGATGATTAATGTTCCAGCAATGCAAAGAGAGATATATCCAATTAATTTGTATTTCTTTATGATGATAGGTATAAATGGTAAGATATATGTTATAAGATATCCTGTATTATTTGTGAATGAGTCATATTCAAGGGATAGTAGATTTACAGAAAAATAGTATCTAGTAATGCTTATAATAAAGAATATGAAGAAAAGAAATGTCAAGTAATAAGTGCTAAAATTATTTTGGAGGGCAGCAATATACGTAATGAAAAAAGATAATGTAAATACGACCATGCCTTTAAATTGGGAAAAAGTGTTTAAAGTGATTCCAATGTTGTTATGCACCTTCATTGGTGAGGCGATGAAGGTTATCGTCAGCATCAATGTGAATAAAATCCATATCCATATCACTGTAGGATTTTTTCTTAAGATGGTCTCGACAAGACTGTATGCCCCAATGATTATCAAAGCTAAAAGAGAAGTTTGCGATATAATACTGCCAGATGGATACAATACACCCTGCAGATAATATATGACAAACAGTAAAACAGATATATTTAATCTGTTAGAAAATTGACTTATAGACATCGATCGTATTAAAAATGTATTTGGATATATTTATACTATCACAGTCTTACCTATTTTGAAACAATTTTATCCTTTCATCGATGATATTGCCTTTTTCAATATTGAGAGCTTTGTTTAAAACAATGTTGTTTTTCCCTTCGATAAGGTCATCAACATATTTAACGGCTTCTTCGCAGATACTCTCGGATGCTGTTTTATAAAATATGGAAGGAGTATGGTCTACAACATAGTGCAGCACTCCGTTCACCATATAGATAGGGTTATCAATGGTGGTAGGTTCTGAAGTCTCTATTCCGCCATGTCTGTCGCAACTGATATCAATTATCATGCTGTTTCTTTTCATTCGTTTTAAATCCTCGCGATAGATGATATGGTCAGTCCTTTTTGTGTCCCACAGTATGGCATTTACTATGACATCATATTTCCCGAGTTCTTCTCTTAGCAACGCTTCCGTATGTCTGTTATAGCAGGTGACGGTCGCTCCCATAAAGTCAAGTGTCTTGATGGCACCTCTTGCGACATTACCTCTGCCAATAAGTGCCACATTTGTTCTATAAGGGAAAGTCCCGTAGCACATATAAGCGTGCATGATAGCTGCTTCTCCTGCTATTTCATTATTACGCCAGAAACAGTGCCGGCCTCCTTCATACATATCTTCCCAAGCATATGATGTTAATCGGCCGCCTATCAGCTTATCCGTGATGTCTCGGTTCTGAACAGCATGAATCCAGCCGAACACAGTTTGTTCGTTCAACTTGTCAAGATATTCCGCATCTCCGATTTTAGGATCACATATTATGTCTTTTGTAAGAATTTCTGCTCGTGAAACAACATTTATACCATGTTCGCGGTAATCGTCATCGCCATATCCAAAATCGGCACCGTATCCTGTTTCAACATAAACATACTGTTTGTTTTTTATGTCATCTATTTTCTCGGGCAGCAGGGCTATTCTTCTCTCGTTTTCTTTGTGGCTTTTAGGGAATCCAATTGTATTCATACTTTTAATTTTTATTAGGTAGTTTTATGTATTGTCCAAATAGAGTATCGGTTTCTTTTAGAAGATTGTTGTCAAAACCACTTTGTGGGAAAAATGTCATTTCTCCAAAATATACTCGGCCGTTTACATTATATAAATCTACACGTAAGTACGGAATCCCCTCTGAAAGTTTAGCGGCGACATCAAACATCTCATCTAGAGATTTTGGTTTTGGTAATGTAAAATTGGGCGGAGCGTTCTTCCCTCTCTTATTTAACCTTAACAGGTTCCAATCTCGATCAAAGAAATAAAATTTTGTATCACCAACATTACGATCGTAACAAATCATCACATTATGAGCTGTTCCATCAGTACATGTAAATTTATAGTCTTTTAACTCTCCATCTGAGTCCTCAAGATATTGCTCTGCTATAATTCTTGGCTTAACATTTTTATACGGCCATTCCTTTAAACTGCGATATATGTTTAATTTTAAAGATTGATTTAATCTTTTTTTAGTTTTATCAATATCTAACAACGCTTTATCTTTACATATAACAACACCGCAACTTCCTCCTCCATTTGTTGTTTTTAAAACGAATTTATCGGGTAGAATATCAAAATCTATTTCATCTACCGAGTTCCAAACACCTATCGTGGGAATAATATAGTTGTCTCCGATAATTGACGCAACATATTTTTTCGCCTCATATTTATCAACCATTATGGTATATTCATCATGGCGGTTATATAATTTCAGCCACTGCAACTTTTCATTAAAGGTCTGAGGATTCTTAAGATTAAGTTTCCTCCCCATTTTTAGATAGAATAATATTTGAATATATATTCTGTCTGGTATCCACCACAATCTTTTTAAAGCACTTATTAGTAGAGTCTTAGGTTTTTTTATGTATTGTAAAAGAGTGACCATGTTATTTTAAGAATTCAATTATTATGTAGTGTTTGCAGTAGTTTATCCCGATGCGATTCGCAATTAATCATATTCAAAATTTCAACAAGTTTCTTTTGAGACAATACTGATGGGATGAGATGCCTTATTCTTAGACCTTTTATAATACGACTGGTGTAAGGTTCGAGTTTGATTCTTATACAATTTGCTGATGATTTGTAGTATGTGTTTTGTTTGTCTTGTAGTAATTGCTTGTCATTTATAATACCATTTAAATCTGATATTTTGCGGTCAAAAGATACTCTGTTGTTAACGACTTGCAATCCCACATTTTCATTATTCTGTATATATGGTATTGCATGAATATTTATTATATTTTTACAAAAATCTATTATAGTCAAATAGCCTTCGTTCCATATTGAGTTACGATAACTGGAATCAAAACAAAAATTGCCAAGTCCATAGATAATCGGCTTCCCATTATAAAACTCGTAACCACTAAAACAGTGCTGATGATGATTTACTACCGCATCGGCACCTGCATCTATGAAAAAACGATAGGTGTCAACCATTCTGAGTGACGGCAGCTGATACATCTCGTGACCGCCATGGACTATGACCAGCACATAATCTGCACTCTGTTTTGCCTCCTTGATTTTATAGTATTGCTGTATCGGGTTGAGAGGATTGGCTCCCGCAGAATCATTACCGGCAATGGAGAACTCATGCTCACAGCAGTTAATTATCGCTAATGTTTCTCCATCTTTTCTTTTATACAATATTTTTGAGGCGTCCTCTAAGTTCTTGCCAACACCAACTGTGTCAATATTATATTGTGAGCATAAACTAACGGTGTCCATCAAGCCTTGGGTTCCAAAATCCATAATGTGATTATTGGCCAAGGTGGCTATGTTGAATCCTGCATATTTGATTGCTTCTATGCCTTTGGGGGAAGAAGACAAATTCGGACCACATTTTTCTATCGGAGGATAATTCCCCAATACGGCAGGGCACTCGTAATTCACTATGGAATAATCGGCTGATTTGATGATGGGTTCCACCTCGCAGAATATGGAGTGATAATCTCCGCTCTCCACTATCGGTTTCAGTCTTTCAGTCGGACAGAAATCTCCTGCAACTAAAATCTTCATAAAGCCTTATGTCGTTTTATAAGGTAAATATAATAATACGGTTTAATAATGTTAAGTGCCATCAATTTAACACATTGAACAAAAGGTATATGCTTAAACATTAGTTTATAATTAGTGTACTGGGATAAATTCAGTTTTTTAAGCATATTTTTTAAATCCACCTCTTTGTCATATCCGTTTGCTATAAAACCATTAATGACAGAAGAACAGAATCGCCAGAGAGCCTCAGTCAATGAATTATACTTTCCACAAGTCTTATTGCGGATGCATTGTAGAAATAAGATACTGTAGATCCCATTGGACTTTAATCGTAAATGTGTAGATGAAGATGGATTAATTCTGTAATAATATACAACTTGTGGAATATGAACAATTTGTGTTGCGTATTGTAATACTTGATAAAACAATATTCCGTCTTCTCCATTGGTGGCATGATCTAATGTTATGAAGTTATGGTCTTTAAATAGATCGTTTTTAAATAATTTGCTACATAAAGTATGCGAATATGATGTTGATAATAGTGCTTTATACACTGCTTCAGGATTATTGCCGAAAGGAAGTGATAAATGTGATTCATAAAGAATCTTGTTTTCAATAAATTGCTGCATCTCTCCAGATGTGATATCCGCACCAGTGTCGAGAGCTGATTTCAGAAGTGTTTCTATGCTATTTAAGGGCATTTTGTCATCACTGTCGCAGAATGTGATATAATCTCCAGTAGCAGCTTTGTATCCGGTTTCTCGGGCTCTCATAAGTCCTTTATTCTCGTTATGATTAAGAATTTTTATTCTATTATCTTTCGCTGCGTATTTTCTGACTATGTCCATTGACCTGTCAGGAGTGCAGTCATTTACTAAAATTATTTCTATGTTTGTATATGTCTGATTGACGATAGTCTCAAGACATTCCTCGATGTATTTCTCTACATTGTACACAGGAATACAGATGCTTACTTTTGGTTTCATTTTATAATAGAAAATAAACTTTTGCGTTCATGCTTTTTAAAAATGAGGAATATGAGAATTCCTAAAGTTATAAGCGCGCTAAGAACCATTTGTGACAGTAGAACCCAGAGTGTGTCAATTTCCCACCAGCAATTGAAACTTTTTGAAATGATGTAGGCAATAAGACAGACTGCCAATATGGTTATGAATGAACCGGTTCCAATTTTCCATACTCCTGAGTATATCCTATTTACACAATATATATTCAAGACATAACTTTGTACTATTGAGAATAAAGCACTGATATATAATATGACTTTTGCCTGATGAAAATCAAATAAACTACAAAACAGTAGAATTAAGATTATATCGATAATTCCAAGGATTACAGTCATAATTGCAGGAAATTTAACCTTATTCCATGCCCTATAAACAAAAGCTAATATTCCTCCAGCAGCATAGAATGGTAATGGTAATAGTTTAATTATAAGCCAGCTGTCATAAACCGCAAAAGAACTGTCAAGCCATAATGAAAGAAGTGGACTTGAGACACCTGCGATAGTTCCGCACAGTACAGCAGAAAGGCATCCTACAATTTTTGATTGAGTCATTGCAAGAGATTGAACCTCTTTGTGATTCTCCTTCGAATATGCAATCAGTATAAGCGGCCCGAACAAGGAGCCTACGACATTTGTGATGACCATTACATAGCTGCCCAAAGAAGATATTGCTCCAAGTCGCCCTGATGCTTCAGGTCCAAGATACAGATTAAAAAGTAGATTATCGGTCCTATATAATAGTGTGTCTCCTAATTGCTGTACTAATACCCAGGCAGACATTGCAATGATGGCTGTCAGTATCGTTTTATCAAATGTATTCAGACGAATCTTTATTTCTGACGGCTTAGTCTTTAAGAATAAATATGCACTGATTGCAAGAACTATACATTCTGTAAGAAACCCGGATAATCCTACATATGCTACATTTACATTAATATATTCAAACAATATCCATACAACAACTAACGTCATCACATTGCGCACAATTTTTAATAAATTCATGAGATCCAACCTGTTTTGTGCGTATAGAGTAACATTCAGCAAACTGGATAAAAGAGAGACGATGAAACTTAATGCTGTATAAATAAATAGATATTGAGCACTTGCTGTTAATCCTTCCGGTATCTGAAATAAATTGTCTATTTTTATTATGACCCCAATAAATATTGGCAACACGCAGATGACAATTGCGCCTATCGCCAACATTGATGTTGAAATCACTCTCGAAGCTTGCTCATAATCCGATTTCTGAAGAGCCACAGAATAAAATCTTGTATATGAGCTTGTCAAGGCCCCTGTTGCAACACTTATGTATTGATTTATAATCAGGGCCAAGGGAAGTATCCCGTAAGCTGACACACCAAGCTGGTCAACAAGATATGGGGTATAAACAAGAGCGATGATGATATTGACAGCCAAGGAAACAATGTTTGTGTAGAAATTGACTCTTGTCTGTGCTGTTTTATCATTTATTCTCATAAATAATATATGCAGAACTTATTCTATCGTGTTCTGGTTTGACAAAAGTTATTATAAAAGACAGCAGGCAAGCTTGTATGCCTTGTGGTCATTAGTGCGTAATACTTTATCTAACGGTCGCCAGGAATACGGTATGTTATTGTAGGTGCATAAGTCGTGGTTGTACATATTGACGGTCAGTACGAATGTATGCTTATTTATATCCTCATTTCCATAGCTTGCTATTCGTAAGGGCTTATGTCTTCATCAGCGAGTCTGCAGCCAGAGCTTCAGGTCACAGTACATCATCCGCGTCCTGAGCGATACGCTGGAAGGCAGCATGAAAGCCTTGCGCTCTTCCTGCTCGGACGAGTAGAGTGGAATAAAGCCGTTTCTTTCGTAAAAATTGATCGTCTGCGGATTGTTGAGTGAGTCCACAAGGATGAAACGGCAGCCCGTCTTATTGCTGCTGTGTGTCAACCATGTTTTCAGGTACTCTATCGTCTGTGTACCAATCGACATATTGCGGTAGTTGGCATTGACGCCAAGCTGCCCCAACAGGACGGCGGGATATGTGCGGGTCCGCTTTTCGTTCGGAATATTCCTCTGCAGTCTGTTCCTTGCAGATTTTGTCAATAAAGGTGTCTTGATACTGTCGTTTGACAAGGAAAATGCACAGATGATGCAATTCTTTCTATTGTCAAAAAAACAGTAAGACTTGCTTAAAAGCTCTTTTTCATACAGTAATGATTCTTTTCGGAAGAAATCATCGATATCTGTGTCTCCGCATGTGAAATCCTCCAGCAGTTGACCTTGCGGCAGCCGGACATGCTCGCACAGTTCAGACAGCTTGAAATCCCAACGCCTCATGCTCCCTCACAAATCTTCTTGACCTCTCAATGCATTCTTCCAAATCTTGATAGAAACCTTCCGGCAGTTCTTTCTCCGGAAGTCTGTCCACCATCTCCAGTCTTTCTTGGAACTTTTTGGCCGATTCCCCTGTCAGCACCGGCCCGCTCTTAAATTCTATAGCCATAAAGTTCGTATTTTTAATATTTAATCCAATGACAAAAATACGCAGTTTGTTCTAAAATAAAAAACCACTTCTGTCAAAATCCACAGTCTGCCAGCAGTCGGTTCAATGCTGTGCGTATGTGGCTTTATACCACCGTGCGAAGTTTCTGAGTCCTGTCCGGAGAGGGGTAGCTGGTTTGAAGCCGAAGTCGCGCTCCAGCGGGGCGGTGTCGGCGTACGTCACAGGCACGTCCCCGGGCTGCATCGGGACAAGCTCCCTGTGTGCCTCGAAGTCGTAGTCCTCCGGCAGCACCCCGGCCCTGACAAGCTCCTCCTGAAGCACCGTCACGAAGTCCAGCAGGCTCTCGGGGGAGCTGTTGCCGATGTTGTAGACCATGTACGGCGGTATGGGAAGTCCGTCCTCCCCGGTGCGTCTCTCCGGCGCGTGGCGCATGACCCTGACCACGCCCTCCACGATGTCGTCGATGTATGTGAAGTCCCTGAGGCAGTTGCCGTAGTTGAATATCCTGATGCTCTCACCCCTGACCAGCCTGTCTGTGAAGCTGTAGTAGGCCATGTCGGGCCTGCCGCAGGGTCCGTAGACGGTGAAGAAGCGCAGTCCCGTGGAGGGAATGTCGTAGAGCTTGCTGTAGGCGTGCGCCAGCAGCTCGTCGCTCTTCTTGGTGGCGGCGTAGAGGCTTATGGGGTTGTCCACCATGTCGTCGGTGGAGTACGGGACCTTCCTGTTTGCCCCGTAGACGCTGGAGGATGAGGCGTAGACCAGGTGCCCGACTCCGGGGCGTCCTCCGTCGTAACTGTGCCGGCACGCCTCCAGGATGTTGTAGAATCCGATGATGTTGCTCTCGATGTACGCGTCGGGGTTTGTGATGCTGTACCTTACCCCCGCCTGTGCGGCGAGATTGACCACCACCGAGGGCCTGAATTCACCGAATATGCGGTCAACCGCGCTCCTGTCCGCGATGGAGTCCCGGAAGAACACGAAGCGGTCCCCGTATGCCCTGAGCCGTTCGAGCCTCCCGTGCTTCAGCCTTACGTCGTAATAGTCCGTGATGTTGTCGATGCCGATGACGCGGCAGTCCGGGTACTCGTCCAGCAGCCTCCTTGTAAGGCTGGCGCCGATGAAGCCTGCGGCTCCGGTCACCACCACTGTGGCGCCGGACAGTCTGATGTTCTGTTGAAGCATGATGAAGTTGTTGTCGGAAACGGACAATTGTCCGCAATGGATTAAATGTATATGGGGCTTGCCTGCTGTCTCATTCACGCTGCTTTCAATGCACACACCCGCATCCGGGTGCAGATACAACCGCATGATGAAATCCAGTGTCTGGGAGCCGAGTCCAAGTCCGTGGTATCTTACATCAACCCCTAAGCGTCCGATCAGAAGCGCCGGATAGGACCTCATCCTTTTCAAGTTCGGTATCTTTCTCTGCAGCCTGTTTCTGACATTGCCTGGCAGATGCTGTGAATTGATGCAGTAGTTGGAGTATGAGAAAGCGGTGACAATTTCTCCGCTGTCAGTCACAAATGCGTAATTTTTTGACAGCAGCTCTGACGTATACCTGACAGAACGTTCTTTGAAATACTCATCCAGCTCCCTGTCTCCGCACGAGAATGAGTCGATTTTAATATTGTCGCTGATTTGTCTTTTTCGGCCTGTTCCTTAGACCTTCTCAGACAGTTCTCTATATCGCTGAAAAAGTTCTCAGGCAGTTCCCTGCGGGGCAAACGGTCAGCCTTTTCCATCGCCTCCAAAAAGCGCCTCGCCGACTCACCGGTCAGGACAGGCGCGCATCTGTTCCCCAATATCGCCATAGCTCTCTACTGTTTTCCGCAAAGGTAAGTCTTTCAGGGCGGAATAAAAAACCACTTCTGACAAAACTTTTCCTGTCAGTCCCGGTGGAAGATGTCGCGGGTGTAGACCTTGGTCCTCACGTCGTCCAGGCATGGGTCGTAGCGGTTGGCGATGATGGCCTGCGAGCGGCTCTTGAACTCCGCCAGGTCGTTGACCACCACGCTCCCGAAGAACGTGCTGCCGCTCTCCAGCGTGGGCTCGTAGATGATCAGCGTCGCGCCCTTGGCCCTGATGCGCTTCATCACGCCCTGGATGCTGCTCTGACGGAAGTTGTCGCTGCCGGACTTCATCGTCAGGCGGTACACCCCGATGACCACGTCCCTCTCCCTTGACGGATCCCAGCCGCCGTCGTACTCGTGCGCCCCGGCCATCTTCAGTACCTGGCCCGCGATGAAGTCCTTGCGGGTGCGGTTGCTCTCCACGATGGCGGTCATCATGTTCTGGGGCACGTCGGCGTAGTTGGCCAGCAGCTGCTTGGTGTCCTTGGGAAGGCAGTAGCCGCCGTAGCCGAACGACGGGTTGTTGTAGTGCGTCCCTATCCTCGGGTCGAGGCACACCCCGTCTATGATGGCGCGGGTGTCAAGCCCCTTGACCTCGGCGTAGGTGTCCAGCTCGTTGAAGTAGCTCACCCTGAGAGCGAGGTACGTGTTGGCGAAGAGCTTGACGGCCTCGGCCTCCTTCAGCCCCATGAACAGCGTGGGGACGTCCTGCTTCAACGCTCCCTCCTGCAGCAGTCCGGCAAAGGTGTGCGCGGCCTCCTCCAGGAACGGTATGTCGGCGATGGCCTCTATCGCGCCGTTCTCCTCCTCAAACCCTGGGCCGTCTATCATTTTCGGTACTCCAACGATGATGCGGCTGGGATACAGATTGTCATAAAGCGCCTTGCTCTCGCGCAGGAACTCGGGGGAGAAGAGCAGGTTCAGCCTCCTCACGCCACGCTTCCAGTACCTTACGTAGAGGCTGCGGCAGTAGCCCACGGGGACTGTGGACTTGACGACCATCACCGCGTTCGGGTTGACCTCCAGCACCAGGTCGATGACCTCCTCCACGTGGGAGGTGTCGAAGTAGTTCCTCACCGGGTCGTAGTTCGTCGGTGCGGCGATGACCACGAAGTCGGCGCCGGAGTACGCCTTCCTGCCGTCGAGGGTAGCCGTCAGGTCGAGGGGTTTCTCCGCTAAATATTTCTCAATGTACTCGTCCTGTATCGGTGAACGGCGGGAGTTTATCATCTCCACCTTCTCCGGGATGACGTCCACCGCGGTCACGTGGTGGTGCTGGGACAGCAGCGTAGCTATGCTCAGTCCCACATAGCCTGTGCCGGCTACGGCGATTCTGTAATCTTTCATCGTTATGGCTGTACTTTAAAATTCTTAACTTAAGTCAGACGCTCTGCTGAAGAAGCCAGAGCTTCAGGTCGCAGCACATCATGCGGGTTCTGAGCGGTTCGTCGCCGCTGATGGAGAATGCTGTGCGTTCTGCCTGCTCGTCCAGATATAAGAGCCTGAAACCATTTGCCTCATAGTAGGTCATGACATCATCGTCATTCACTGCGTCAACTATCAGATATCTGCATGCGCATTTGGACATCGGATGCAGGAACCATTCCTTAATATAAGTGAGAACCTGTGATCCCACGCCCATCCGACGGTATTGACTGCTGACGCCTATACGGCCTATCAGTATCGCCGGATAACGTCTCATCCGTTTTGCATTGGGTATTGCACGCTGTATTTTATTCTTTACCGGGCCTGGAAGAAGTGCCGTATGGATACCGTCGCACGACACTGAGAACATGCAGATTATGGCATTGTCGTTCTCCACGTCGCAGAATGCATATGATTTTGCAAGCAGTTCTTCCTCGTACTTTACCGCTTCATCCTTGAAAAATGCGTCTATATATTCGTTTCCGCATGAGAATTTATCCAGATTCCTCAGGGAACTCAGTCTTGTAAATACGGCTCTATCTGCCAGTTTGAATCTCTCCCGCCTCATGCTCCCTCCAGTATCTCTCAGAACGTTCCATGAATCTGTCAAACTCGTCGAAGAAACCCTCCGGCAGTCTCCTGTAAGGGAGGCTGTCCACTCTGGCTTTCTCTTCCAGAAAGCACCGCGCTGACTCACCGGTCAAGATCGGCCCGCTTTTAAACTCTACATTCATACCAGTTGTCATTTAATATTCACCCGCAAAGGTAAGTCATTCGGGGCGGAATAAAAAACCACTTCCGTAAAAATCCGCGGGTCAGGCGGTCTGCTGCCCGGCGGCCTGCCGCTCCTGCTCGATTCGGAGGTCGTACTGCTCGTAGGGGGAGTTTTTGGACTTGAACTCCGGCACGGTGCGCTTCATCAGCAGCACGGCCGAGGGGATGTCCACCGCCTGGGACAGCGACAGCAGGGACCCGCACACGCCGCAGGCAGTGGAGTAGTCGTACTCGCGAACCTTCGCGACGAGGATGCGCTCGTGGGACGTGGGTATGGTATTCTCCTTGTCGGAGAGAACTTCCTCGTACAGTTTCTCACCCGGTCTCAAACCGGTGTACTCAATCTTTATATCCTTGTCCGGCTCGAAACCTGCCAGCTCAATCATTCTGCGGGCCAGGGTATCTATCTTGACAGACTTACCCATATCAAATACAAATATCTGGTTGCCGGTACTCATCGTCGCCGCCTCCATCACAAGACGGCAGGCTTCAGGAATAGTCATGAAAAATCTCGTGATATCCGGATGCGTGACCGTAACGGGACCGCCCTTGGATATCTGCTCCCTGAAACGAGGTATTACAGAGCCGTTTGAGCCCAGCACATTGCCGAACCTGGTCGTAACGAACCTTGTCTTGCCTGACACCTTGCCCTGCTCGATGGCCAGACCGAGCGACTGGACGTATATCTCAGCCAGACGCTTGGTACACCCCATGATATTGGTCGGATTGACAGCCTTGTCGGTGGATATCATCACCATCTTCTCCACATCGTACTTTACGCACATGTCTGCTACGTAACGCGAGCCTATGACGTTGGTGTAGATAGCCTCACAGGGATTCTCCTCCATCAGGGGCACGTGCTTGTAGGCCGCTGCATGAAAGACCACCTGAGGATGGTGGCTTCTGAATGCGAAGTCCAGTCTCTGCGGCAGGCGCACGTCGCCTATTATAGGTACGAACTTCAGTTCCGGGAATCTCTCCTCCAGTTCCAGACGGAGAGTATGCATCGGGGTCTCGGAGTTGTCATACAGCACCAGTTTGGAGATACCGAACGTAGCCAACTGGCGGCACAGCTCGCTGCCGATGGATCCGGCCGCTCCCGTCACCATGACTGTCTTTCCCTTGAAGTCGGCCATGATCTCATCCATCGATATGCGTATCTCATCACGTCCAAGAAGGTCCTCTATCCTTATCTTGCGGACCGGACTGTTCATCAGACGACCGTCCACCACCTCGTCTATCTCAGGGGCAATTAAGACTTTAATCTTATTGCTTACACAGTACTGTATCAGTCTGGACTGCTCTTCCCGAGCCTCCGTCCCCTTTGCAAACAGAACTGCCTCCAGCCCTACGTTTTCCCTCAAATAGACAATGCTCTTCTCGTCTTTAAAATAGAAAACCCTGAATCCGGAGATAAGATGACGCTCCGGAACTGCTCCATAGGTAAGAAATCCCACCACACGGTAATGCGGAGAATTCTGCAACCTGGTCACCATGGATATGGACTTGTCACCTATTCCGTATATAAGAACTCTCTTGCGGGGCTTATAGTTGAAACTGCGGCGCTTGAGAGCATCGTAAACATAAAGCATGATGACTCTCACACTAAGCAGGACAAATATAGTACCCAATATATCCAGTATAAGCACCACCTTGATACCTGTACTGTTCATATCGGCAAAAGGCAGCACCCAGACCATCAGTGCCAGAAGTACTCCTTTCAGGATGACTGCAAGACCGAGCATTCCGATCTCGCGCAGGGAAGAATGACGGATGATCAGTTTGTGCGTCCTGAAAAGCAGGAACGATACAACTGAGAATACCAGTGAACCGCATATCCAGCACACTTCTGTCGGGCGGTTCAGCACATCAGAAGTGAATAAGATGCCTGACAGGAAAAGTACCAAGACGGAAACAATCACCGACACTACAGTATCCAGAAGCAGCACTGATCCGGAACTGAGGAAACGGTCCAAGTGAAATTTTTCAATAAGCCTATGCATAAAGTTTATATTGTTGTCAACATATCTGTTTTAGATAAGCTCTTAAATATATTGCCTGGAAGACTTCTGGCTTTTGTTATAAAATCCAGTTGACTCAGACTGTGCAGGTCCGTACCGGCTATGCTGAAACAGCCCTTTTTCAGCAGTTGGCAAGCCTTATGCTGCGCTTCCTTCCCGTACAGTCCGGTGAGCGAGCCGAGGTTGAGTTGGAGCCTTACCCCGCTGTCCATCAGTGCTGTATAGTCATCCATGTCCATGTACATGTATCTCTCCGGATGGGCCAGCACAGGGAAGAATCCTGCGGTCTTGATGCGTTTCAGTGTCTCCACCATGCCTGCAGGCGGATTGAAGTAGGACGTCTCCACCAGCAGGTGCCTTCCGCCTGTTCCGAGCGGAAGAAGGTCCCTGGCCTCAAGCCTGCCCTCAAACAGGTTGTCCATCATGTACTCGGCTGCCAGATGAAGGCGCACCGGTCCCCCGTAAGCATCGCACAACTCCGAAAAACGGGATCTCAGGGCCTCGGTCTCATTCGGGACATCCTCCATGACATGCGGTGTGAGCCACACTTCGGACAGGCCAAGCAGCTCATACCTCCCGAGCGCCGCGAGGCTGTCCTCCAGTCTCTTGAAGCCGTCGTCCACCCCAGGCAGGATATGGCAGTGCCAGTCGGTCATGCCATGCAATAGACCGGCCTCCCCTATCGTATGTCGTCCAAGAAAACCAAACATAGATGCCTAATCATACAGTTCAAGACTGATGATAATAGCCGTAACCGTACGAGTATCCGTAACTATATCCGTATCTGCCGCCCTTTGAGACAGTACCGTTAAGCACCATGCACAGGCCCGGATACCTGCCGTCCCTGAAGTCCGCCTCCAACTCGGGCAGCATACTGCGCTCAAGCAGCCCGGCCCTGACAATGAAGACAGTCCTGTCTGCCACCTTACTGATAATCTGGGTATCAGCTACTATATTGATCGGAGGGCAGTCTATGAAGATATAATCAAAGCTGTCTTTCAACACGTCGAACAGTTCCTTCAGCCTTCCGTCCTGAAGCAGTTCCGTCGGATTGGGAGGGATGGTTCCCACGGGCATCATCCACAGATTCTCATGTATATCAGTCCGGAACAGTATACGATCCATATCCGTCTCACGCCCGCTGAGCCAGTCACTGATACCGATAGAAGGAGAGTGCAGCAGCCTGCTGGCCGTAGCACGTCTCATATCTCCGTCTACCACCAGCACCTTCCGGCCCCGGATAGCCAGGGAGACGGCCACATTGACAGTTACGAATGTCTTTCCGCTACCTGGATTGAATGATGTCGTCATGTACACATGGCCTGATGACGGGACGTGCATGAACTCCAGATTGGTTCTCACAACCCTGAATGCCTCGTTGACAACATTACGGACCCCCTCCTTCACCACGACCTCAACATCATCGTTTTTCGCTCCGCGCCGGGTCAGGTTACGCAACCGGTATCTTATAGAGCTTTTCTTACCGTCACACATCGGAATCTCACCTATATACGGAACAGACATGCTTTCCAGGTCTTTCCTGCCGCGCAGTCTGGTATTGCCGTTCTCTTTCAGGAAGAAGACACCCATCGGAATTACGAGACCCAGGACAAATGCTATCAGAAGTATCTGCATCCTCGCCGGTGACGTGGGAGCGATGCTCCCTACAGGAGGCGTAATGAGTCTGGTGTTATACGCCGTAAACGCCTGAGAGAGCTCATTTTCCTCCCTCTTCTGCAGCAGGAACAGGTACAGTGATTCCTTCACCTTCTGCTGCCTCTCCACGGACAGCAGGTACTTGGCCTGGTCCGGCGTGGCTGCTATACGGTCGGTCGCCTTGGACTCCTGCTGGCGGAGAGACTCCATCTGGTTCTGCAGCATTACCGTGTAGTTTTCAAGCGAGGTCAGTATAGTCGCCCGCATGGACTGTAATGCCTGGTCTGCGTCCACGACAAGAGGATTGGAAGTGGAGCTGCTTGCCACCAGGTAATTACGTTCCAGCAGTTTGTTGTTATATTCCAGGATCTGTCCCTCTATACCGGTGCTCTCAATGCCGGTTCCGGCGGGCAGGAGCTCAAATGCGTTCTCCTCGCGGCTCATATAATCGGAGATGTACCTGACCATATACATGCGGTTACTCAGTTCGAGCAGCTTGACCTCGGTCTCGCTGCTCTGCTGGATGTAGAGGTCTGACGAGGCCTGAAGGTCAGGTATGAGGTTCTTGCTCTTGTAGGACGAGATGTCCTCCTCCACCGCTCCGAGCTCGTGCTCTATGACGCGCAGGCGGTCATCGATGAACGCGGACGTGCTCACAGCTATCTGGTTCTTCGCCGACACCCAGCTCTCGTTATAGGCCGATATAAGAGTGTTGAGCACGTCGACGGCGCGCTGCACGGACACATCCTTCATCGAGAGACTCACGACTGTGGCCTCTTTCTGCAGCAGACTCACCGTAAGCTTCGACGAATAAGCTGTTGTTGCTCCGTAAAGTGTGCTCTTCGAGACTGTTATCTCCATACCGCTTCCTACTCTGTGGAAGAAGGCTGTCGGATTGACGACTATGCCTCCCAGCGGTGTCTCCACCGTCTCGCCTACCTTTCCCTGAACTACATCCTTGTACCTCACATTCTCCCCGTTAAGGACAGTCCGGAAATCATAAAGACTTACAGCCCCAGAAGTATCGACATACATGGTAAGAGACGCAGACTCTCCGTCGGTAAACTCATTCAAAGCCACCGTTACAGGCAATGTGGATCCGTAAAGCACCTCATCATGAAAGCGTCCATCCGCCGAGTATGTCATGTCGAGGTGGAGACGCCTGACCACGTCCTGCATCAGTGCCGGAGAGCTCATGGCTATGATCTCGTTGTTGACGTTGGTGTTGCTCTGGAAAAGTCCCAGGTCTGCGAAACTCATCTCCGATGCTGAGATAGAGCCCCCCTTGTCGTTGTCCTCTATCAGCAGTGTTGCCGTGCGGGTATACACGGACGGAGTCCTGAGAAGGTACACCACCGCCAGTCCGATACATACTGCCAATGAAAGCAGGAACCACCTCCACTTGGAGAGGTACAGCAACATCAAATCCTTTATGTTCAGGCTATCTTCCTGACGGAAGCTCGCGTTTGTCTGATTCTCACTCATAACTTCAAGGCATTAATTGAAAATAAGTACTCCAAGGGACACCAGAAGCGAAGCCACTGATACCCAGAATGAAGATGACAGGAAGCTGTTGCCGTTGACAGTGGCCTGATTGGCGCGCATCTTGTTTGGCTCCACGTAGATGAAATCGTTCTGTCTCAGGTAGAACACTGGCGATGACAGTACGTCCTCGGCAGACGTAAGGTTGACCTCGTATATCTTTTGCTCTCCGTTCTCCTCACGCATGACGGTCACATGCTCCCTGAGGCCGTAGATGGTAAGGTCCCCGGCCATGCTCAGAGCGTCGAAGATAGTGACCCTGTCCTTGTCTATGCTGTACCGGCCCGGCTTGTTCACCTCTCCGAGCACCGACACCGTCAGGTTCATGTACTCGATGGTCACAACGGGGTCCTTTATAAGGTTGTTGGACACCAGCTGGTCCTTGATGTGGACGGCAGCCTCTTCTCTGGTCATACCGGCCAGATGAATCTTGCCGAGCACCGGGAAGTCTATGTCCCCGTTGCCGTCCAGGGTGTATCCCGTCAGATAACTGTTGCTGCCCAGCGAAGGATTGTCACTTCCGATGTATCTCTGGATCACCGGCAGGTTGAACAGCATCATCAGCTGCGGGTCGCGGCTGTTGACCAGAATCGATATCTTGTCCTCAGGGGCCAGCCTGATGGGCACCGGCTCAGGTATTATGGCCAGTATGCTGTCCGACATTATATCCTGAAAATACGGCACCTGCTTGGCAACACTGCAGGAGCTCAGCATAACGACACCGATCAGGGCCGCTATCAAAACGATAGGTATACTTCTTCTATGTATCATTGATTATTGATTTTTCGATTACAAAATTTCCAGCAGGTCCGGTGTCACCTCCGCCATCGCTACTCCCAAGATTCCTTTGAGCATGACCACTACCCTCTTCTTCCTTGCACCTTTCACCTTAATGAAGACCCCTTCGAATCCGTCAAACTGCCCACCTATGATACGTACAGGAGTCCCTTTGCGCAAGTCTATCTCTTCCGGCCGGATATATATAAGGTGCTCGTTATACGTATTGGTTACGGCTATAAACTGCTCCATGTCTCTGTCCGGAACGTTGACAGGAACATTTTTACCGTTATCCGGCCTGGTCAGCCACTGCAGCCATGTGATTTCCTGCTTTATACGATAGATATGGGTTTTCGTTCCATGCACGAAGATCAAATTGTGCACAGCGGGGCGCAATTCTCTGACCATAGCCCCGGACCTCTTGCGGACGGGCTGATTGCGCATAGGGACAAAACATTCTATACCGCAGCTGTCCAATATTGCCTTGGCCTTGAGCTCTCTCCTGTACGGTGCGCTCATAGCCCACCACAATGACTTTTCTGCGGACTGACTATCACTCTGGCTCCTCAAACCAGTTACAAACTGTTGAGTTCCAATCAATTGCCCCATTTTATCCGACAATCTGTCTTCCATAGTATGCACCATAATATGCTTTTGGCACATTTTGATGGCAAAGATAAAAGATATTCTTCTATTAAAGACAATCATTTTACAATTGTTGATATTTTTTAGCATGCCGATTCCGGCGGGCTGAGGCATTACCAGTATAACAATCTGATTAAAAGCACTCTGATGGAGCAACATATCACCTTAATAAAAAGTGCGGCCAGTGTTACACCCTGTCAAAAAGTCCTGTGTTAAAAAGTTGTCGATTTATATCAAACGGTTTTATTGCCCTGACAGGGGCGCTTGCTTATAACACCTATATATATTAAGCATGTGCTTTAGTACCGGACATACCTTAAACTCATACCCGGGATTTATCGTGGTCTGTCGCGGCCTGTCTACAGTCCATGATAAACGGCATTGCTTTTTCATAAAAAAGCATACTGCCTCAGATTATTTTTACTATTTTTGTCAAAGTTTATGGAGACTAAATTTTAAACTAAAAAGGGTAATATGAAAAAGTTTTATCTTACAACTTTTGTGCTCGTTTTTCTTCTTTCTGCTCTGTCACTTAGAGCTGGCGACGGCAAGGACACTTTGAATGCCGAGATTTCACCTTATCCCAGTTTTAAGGGATTCGTGACCAATAAATTCTGGGACAATTGGGAGATTTCACTCAACTTCGGAACAGGCTTCTCTGTTTACAGCAGCAACAACCAGGGCGCTTGGGGAGACCGCTTCGGTGTAAACGGTGAGTTCTCCGTTGCGAAATGGCTGCATCCCGTAGTGGGTGTCAGGGCCGGACTGCAAGGCGGAAATTTCAATACCGTCCGCGGTGAGGATAAGATCAAATGGCCTTTCCTCTACGGGCACGTAGACGCCATGCTTAATATGTCAAACTGGATTAGCGGCTACAAGGAGAACAGAGTTTACTACGCTGTGCTTTTCGCCGGTATGGGACTGTACGGCAGTAATTTCACCGATGCGTCCAAGACAGCTTCCGGCACGATGAGCGCACCTGCCAACTTCGCTTTCACAGCCGGTCTGACCAACAAGTTCCGAGTATCTCCCAGCGTGGATATCAACCTGGAACTGAGAGGCATACTCGGTATGTCCAGTCTTAATCCCGTTTCTTACTCTGGAAGAGGACGCTTCCTCGGCAACGGAGACATCTCTGTCGGTGTGACATACCGTTTCGGCAAGAGAGACTTCCAGCGCGGTGCCGCAGGCTACACTCTTGAAGACATCAACACCTTGAAGAGGGAAGCTGAGGAAGCCGCATTGAACGCTCAGCAAAAAGAAAGCAATCTGGAGACACAGATTACTGAAGCTCAGGAAAATGCAGCCATGGCACAGCAGCGCGCCGACAATGCCGAAAAAGAACTGGAAAAGGCTAACAAGTCTCTTGACGAGCTGCGCAGTCAGCAGGCCCTTGATGCCGCCACACCGGAGGAGATGGTCTTCTTTGATTTCGGCATGGCAGTCCTTACACCTGCGGATCAGATCCGTCTGACCGTTCTTGCCGACCAGATCAAGAAAGGTCCTCAGGACTATGTCTACACCATTACAGGCTATGCGGATTTCAATACTGGAACACAGGACAGAAATACAGCGTTATCCGTAAAACGGGCAAAGACAGTCTATGACTTCCTGATATCTCTCGGAGTGCCCGCCGAACAGCTTGCATACAGCGGCACTGACAGGAACAGCCAGCCGTTCAGCGGAGAAGGCAACCAGACTGTCATCATAAGATAGCATAATCTCCGATTGTTACCATTGTATCCCCAAAAAGCCGACATGAAGTCACATTCTGTCGGCTTTTTCATTTATGGTCATGATGGAAATTTTAACTATATTTGCCTACTGAATTTGCAACTATGAAGTACACATTGAGACTTTCAGCCATAATATCCATTATGTGCTTGACTTTCATTCAGGTAAGTGCATCGCCCGACAGTAAGCGTGTCAAAGGAATTATCGGACGCTGTGAGATTACACGCCATATTACTCAGGAGCAGGCCGAGCAGAAAGCTCTTGAAGACGCTAAGACCAATGCCATGAGGGCAGCCGGTGTTCCTGAACAGCTCTGGTCGGTAACAGGCCTTATCAGCGAGGATGACGGAAGTGAATTCAGTCAGGTGTTGTCCCGTATGACGACTCTTGCCGTAGACGGATTCATTACTGTCAGAGAGGCTGTCTACAGCGAGGAGATGATAAACGGCAGACGGTATGCAGTCGCCACCATTGACGCCGATGTAAGGAAAGGAAGTGGAATAGACCCCACTTTCGCCCTTGACATAAAAGGTATTGATGCCGTATATGAGGAAGGGGAGACCATGACATTTACAACCCGGATCTACGGTCATGACGCATATCTGAAGATTTTCTGGTTCAGTAAGAATGAAGGAGCACTGGTCTATCCCAGCGATTATGAGGCTGACAGACTTTTCAAAAAAGATTTCGATTATACTTTCCCCATCAACCCGGCAATCGAATATGTCATGGACAAACTTGAGGGCAATGGCAGATTCATGACACTCAATTTTATCGCCGTCGCCACGAAAAAAGATATACCTTTTCTTGAGAAAGAGATCACATTCGACACAGTCCTCCACTGGATCTACTCAATTCCTGCGGACGAAAGGGCAGCATACAGAGAATCAATCCTAATACAATAGCATATGAGACTTTTTCACAGCATACTGACAATAACCGCACTCCTTATCTCAAGTACGACATCCTTTGCCCAGAGCGGACTGCACAAAAACTCATCGACTTTCAAATGGGTACGCACTGTACACAGTCAGAATTTCAAACCGTTCTCCGAAGGCCTGGCTGCATTCTATGATGCAGGCGGATGGGGATATGAGGACAAAGAAGGCAATATAGTCATCCCGGCAGATTTCGAAGAAGCCGGAGACTTCAACAACTCCCTGGCCATAGTCAAGATGAACGGCAAATGGGGAGTCATCGACAAGACGGGAAAGCGGATATTCGAATGCATCTACGACAACATCGAACCTTTTTCTGACAATACGGCTCTGGCCCGCATAGGCAATGTCAGCTACTACCTGTATTCTGACGGAAATAGCCGGGCTCTTCCCCAGGAACTTACATTCTATTCCTACCAATACGGTCTTGCAAGGATAAAAAAACAAGTAAAAGGCCAAGACAAATACGGATACATTGACATCAGCGGCCAGTTCATCATGGACCCGATGTTCGATGCAGCCACTGACTTCTTCGGCAATACGGCTTTTGTAACATTCAAGGGAAAGGCTTTCCATATCAACAGGCAGGGCCGGAGACAGAGACTGAGTTTCCCCATCAATCCCGACAATCAGACTCAGTTCATCCCGGACGGAAGCGGATTCATAGAACAGGCCGGGAAATACATTTTCGTCAAGTACGAGTACGGCGATTACTTTCTGCAGCCGGTAAGATACGACATGATATCTGAGTTCCATGAAGGCCGGGCACTGGTTCGCGACGAACAAGGGAAACTTATGTATCTCAACTCATTCGGAACTCCTGTCCTCACTCTTCCCGAAGAATGCACGGCTGCCGGGGATTTCTGCGAGGGAAAGGCGTGGGTATGTTATAACGGCAAATACGGTTACATAGACAAGGCCGGAGAGATCATAATAGACACGATATTCTCATATACTTCCGACTTCAATGACGGGATCGCATATGTATCTTTCCAAGGCCGCAACGGTCTCATACGAGCTGCACAAAAGGAAGAGACCTATCCAGACATGAGGATTGAGGATGTTCTGCTGTCTGATGCAAGCGGCAACGCAGAGATTGAATCAGGTGAAGAGTTCAATATTGATGTCTTACTGAAAAATTACGGCAAGGACACAGTAAAGGGCATAGATATCATCATGACAGGCAAGTCCGGCATGCCGACCGGATTCACTTACTCCGGCAACACCATACATGTGGACAGGCTGCAACCGGACGGCATGACAAAAGTGACATTCAAAGGGATAGCCGGCATGGACA
This sequence comes from uncultured Bacteroidales bacterium, assembly GCA_944326225.1. Classification (GTDB taxonomy): domain Bacteria; phylum Bacteroidota; class Bacteroidia; order Bacteroidales; family UBA932; genus Coprenecus. The sequence continues at coordinate 32,050 of CALVDI010000008.1, forward strand.
TATCATCAGGGACAGTAGACCTGAACTTCAAGGCCATTGCTGACAACCAGCTTTTATCCGACAACATGTCATTGACTTTCACTGCTATCGGCATCAAACAGTGCAATCCCGTACTGGCTTCCTACTGGTTTCACACGACAGACCACTCTCCCATCCTGCCCGGAGACAACGCAGTCATCGAGCTGTCCGTGATGAATGACGGGCCGGACATAGCCAAGGATGTCAGAGTCAATCTGATGTGGCCCGAAGGTACTATGGCTGTAGACACGACTGTCCTTATAGGAGACATCTTTCCCGGTGAGACCAAGAGTACTACCAGAAATTTCATAATTGATACCACAGCTCTATCTTCCGGCCAGTATTCCGTAGTTGCGACCCTGGCCGAGTTCACAGGGAAACATTCCGACATCAAATATCTTCTGTTCGAAACAGGAAAGATGAACACCAATACCAAACTTATCGGAGAGACAGCCTTTAATACGGACGATGTATCCGGAAGTATCCTGGATTCATCATCTGAACTCCTTGCCGGACTTTCTCTGATAAGGACTCCTGACCAGGACAAATATGCCCTCATCATCGGCAACGAGGACTACAGTTCATTCAAGCAGCAGACTCTTTACGAACCCAATGTGGACTTCGCAGTCAGCGATGCGGAAGCTTTCTGCGAATATGCCAAGAATATCATCGGAGTGCCTGAAAGCAACATCATACTGCTCAAGAACGCAACGTACTCCCAGATGAAATTCAATCTGAGCAAATTGGCGAAGATAGCTGAAATCAATCCGAAAACGCTTCTTTACGTTTATTATGCCGGACACGGCCAAGTAGACGGAACTACCAAGGAAAGCTATCTTATCCCGGTCGATGTCAGTACGACTTCTCCTTCCGAGGGTATCCGGCTTGAAGACATGTACGCCACCATCAGCAAAAGCGGATGCAGGAGAGCCATCGTATTTCTCGACGCATGCTACAGCGGCATAGGCCGCGGCATCGTGATTAGGCCCAAGCAGACCCCTGTCAGCGGCAATATGGTAGTGATGACCGCATCCTCATCCACACAAAGATCCATGCCGTACGAAGAAAAGAGACACGGGATGTTCACATACTTCCTGTTGAAGGAACTCAGGGACACCAACGGAGATATACCTATCGGAGACCTTTTCGAAGCCGTAAAGGCACAGGTTCAGTACAATTCCATCTGGATCAACAATTCAGAACAGACACCTGAACTCATCTCCGGCCCCGGTATAGAAGAGGACTGGAAGCTCTGGACCCTGTAAGCTAAAAAAGAAGGGACACCTCTCCCGGTGAGCACAAGTCGCAGATGCCGCAGGGCCTGCACTGCTCCTGTCCGAAATACGCGGACAGGCGGCGGCTGCGGCAGGCTGACTGGGCAGCCGACCGGTCGCTTACCGGCGAGATGTACCGGTACATGGCATCCAGCCTTTCCTTGAACATGGCCTTGCGCCGCCCGTAAACCGCCTCAGACAGATAAAGGTTGTCCGGGGTAAGTCTTTCGCCTGCAAAACATATCAGCGGAGAACGCACCTTGGGGATATATCTGAGCACTCCGCTGCGGGAGAGCTGGAGGAGCTTCTGCTTCACTGCCCTTGACGAGTTCATCGTCACCTTGCCCACATAGTCCTCGTCTATCGCCACCAGATGCGAGAACAGACCCGGGTATATCCGCATCAGGGCCTTTATGAATGTATCCAGGGACGGGTCCGACAGCTGCACGCGGTACAGGTCGTCCCTGTTGACTATGAACATGATCCGCGTGGGATTGTCTATTTCCTCAGTCAAGGTCCAGTATCCCGATATCTCAATATACTTTATGGCATTGTAGGCCATGGCAGCGTTGAGACGGTAACGCCTCACGAACTCCAGCAGATTGAACTTGCATACCGCCCCGGCGCCGTCCTCGTAGGCTATGCCCAGGAACTTGAACACCTTCTGATATATGTCCGCGATATAGTCCAGTCCCGGGAAACTGCTCTGGTATATGGCCTCCAGCCGCTTGATGTCCGACTTGTTCCACAGTAGCACGGCCCAGGAGCGCAACCCGTCCCTGCCAGCACGCCCGGCTTCCTGATAGTACGACTCCACAGCCTCCGGCAAGTCAAAGTGACAGACAAACCTGACATCCGGCTTATCAATACCCATACCGAATGCATTGGTAGCCGCGATGATCCTCAGGTCTCCCCTCTTCCACCTCTCCTGTACATCGTTGCGTTCCTCCTTGCTGAGACCGGCATGATAAAAACCCGCATTCACCCCCTGGGATACGAGAAACGAGGCGATGTCCCTTGCCGCCTTCCTCTCCCTCACATACACGATACCGGTACCCTGCACCGCATTGCAGAGCGAGAGTAGAGTCCCGAACTTATTCTCGGTATTGCGCACGACATACGACAGATTGGGACGCTCGAAGCCGGAGCAGATGATATTGTCCTTCCTGAAGCCGAGCTTCTCCTCGATATCCTTCGCGACATCCGGCGTCGCTGTTGCCGTAAGTGCGATTACCGGCACATCCGGGAGCAGTTCCCGCACATCGGATATCAGCAGATAGTCCGGCCGGAAATCGTAGCCCCACTGGGAGATGCAGTGCGCCTCGTCCACCACCAGGAAACAGACCTGCATCTTCTGCACCCTGGTCCGGAACAGGTCCGTGCGCAGCCTCTCCGGAGACAGATACAGAAACTTGTAGTCCCCGTACACCGCATTGTCCAGCGCGATATCTATCTCCCTTCGGGTCATGCCCGAGTGCACGGCCATTGCTTTTATCCCCCTCGCCCTCAGATTCTGCACCTGGTCCTTAATCAAGGAGATGAGCGGAGACACCACCACCGCCAGTCCCTCTCTCATCATCGTCGGCACCTGAAAACAGACAGACTTGCCTCCGCCTGTAGGCAGAATCGCAAGCACGTCCTCTCCGGCCAGTGCGGAAGATATTATCTCCTCCTGCTTGGGTCTGAAAGAAGTGTATCCCCAGTATTTTTTCAAGATTTCTTTCACAAACACAAAGATATTAAATATTCTGGCAAAAATTTTGCAAGAGAGGGAGCGATGTTGAATTATTTTACAAGATTAGTATTTATCAATTAATTCTATAAACAATGTCTAAAATCGATTTGACCAAGTACGGTATCACCGGGACACCTGAAATCATCTACAACCCCTCATACGAGCAGCTTTTCGAGGCTGAGATGGACCCCTCGCTGACTGGATACGAGAAAGGACAGCTGACAGAGCTCGGAGCCGTTAACGTGATGACCGGTATCTACACCGGACGCTCTCCCAAAGATAAGTTTTTCGTAATGGACGAGACATCCAAGGACACCGTATGGTGGACTTCGGACGCATACAAGAATGACAACAAGCCCGTGACCAAGGAGACCTGGAAAGTCCTCAAGGACCTCGCTTCCAAGGAACTTTCCAACAAGAAGCTCTATGTGATGGATACTTTCTGCGGTGCCAACGAGAATACCCGTCAGAAGATCCGCTTCATCATGGAGGTGGCATGGCAGGCACATTTCGTAAAGAACATGTTCATCCGCCCCACCGACGAGGAGCTGGCAAGTTACGGCGAGCCTGACTTCGTTGTCCTCAATGCCTCCAAGGCCAAGGTAGAGAACTACAAGGAGCTCGGTCTGAACTCCGAGACAGCAGTAGTCTTCAACCTCACCGAGAAGATGCAGGTAATCCTGAACACCTGGTACGGCGGTGAGATGAAGAAGGGTATGTTCTCCTACATGAACTACCTCCTCCCCCTGCGCGGCATCGCTTCCATGCACTGCTCCGCCAACTGCGGCGAGGACGGTGACACAGCCATCTTCTTCGGTCTCTCCGGCACAGGTAAGACCACCCTCTCCACAGATCCCAAGCGCCGCCTGATCGGTGACGACGAGCACGGCTGGGACGATGACGGTATCTTCAACTTCGAGGGCGGATGCTACGCCAAGGTCATCAACCTCTCCAAGGAGAACGAGCCCGACATCTACAACGCCATCCGCCGCGACGCTCTCCTCGAGAACGTAACTGTGGACGCCAACGGCAAGATTGACTTCGCCGATAAGAGTGTTACCGAGAACACCCGCGTATCCTACCCTATCTACCACATCAAGAACATTGTTAAGCCTGTATCGAAGGCCGGTCACGCTTCCAAGGTCATCTTCCTGACCGCAGATGCGTTCGGAGTTCTGCCTCCCGTATCCAAGCTGACCCCCGAGCAGACCAAATACTACTTCCTGAGCGGCTTCACCGCCAAGCTCGCCGGCACAGAGCGCGGTATCACCGAGCCTACCCCCACCTTCTCCGCTTGCTTCGGAGCTGCATTCCTCTCCCTGCATCCCACCAAGTACGGTGAGGAGCTCGTGAAGAGAATGGAGAAAGTAGGCGCCACCGCTTACCTCGTGAACACCGGCTGGAACGGTACCGGCAAGCGTATCTCCATCAAGGATACCCGCGCCATCATCGACCGCATCCTCGACGGCAGCATGGACAAGGCTGAGACCACAACCATCCCCTACTTCAACCTTGCCATCCCTACCAAGCTCGACCAGGTGGACACTCACATCCTCGATCCCCGCAACACATACGCAAAGCCAGAGGACTGGGATGTAAAGGCAAAGGATCTCGCAGGCCGCTTCATCAAGAACTTCGAGAAGTTCACAGGCAACGAGGCAGGCAAGGCTCTCGTAGCTGCCGGTCCTAAACTCTAATTCGATGCGTCATAACGGGCAAACTGCGGCGTTGTCTTCGGTATCATGGCTCAGTCATTTACCTAAGTAAACTCCTTCGCCACGAACCTTGACGCCTTGCATTTTACCCATTATGACACATCTCAGAAATGACACAAAAGAGGGATGACTTCATTAGGTCACCCCTCTTTCTTATTATTTTATGAAAATGAGACGAGCTATGCATATCGTACTTTATGTTCTGGCTGCGGTGGTGGCCATATTCCTGGTTTTCCTGCTGACAGCTGTCATCACTGATTACCGTCCGACCGAAAGGGAGGTGCTGCAGGACCGTTCCGGCCTTTCATCCGGTGCTGCGGAGGCCCTCCCAGACTCCCTCTCCATCCTCTGCTGGAACATCGGTTACGGAGGCCTGGGGGACGACATGGATTTCTTCTACGACGGCGGCACGCAGGTACGCACGTCCAGGGAGCGGACTCTGGCCAATATTGACGGCATCATCGAGGAGATCCGCCGCCACAGTCCCGACATCATCCTCCTTCAGGAAGTGGACGAGTGCTCCAGACGCACCTACAGAATCAATGAGGTAAAAATGCTGCAAGAGGCTTTCCCCGATTATCATATCTATCTGGCGTACAACTACAAGTCTCTCTTTGTACCCATACCGGTCAAGGCTCCTATGGGACGTGTGGCCAGCGGTGTGGTACTGATGAGCCGCATCGAGCCGGAAGAGGTATACAGATGGCAGTATCCGTCGCGCTTCCCCTGGCCCGTCAGCATGTTCAATCTAAAGCGTTGCCTGCTCACAGCCACCTTCCGCCTCGCTGACGGCGGCAGCATCGTCATCGGAAACACCCACAACACCGCCTATGACACCGGCGGTATGCGCACCGCTGAGATCCGCTGGTTGGGTGAGCTGACCTCCAGTCTCGCCTCACATGGCACGCCGTTCATCATCGGCGGCGACTGGAACCAGTATCCGCCCGAGTACATACCTGGCCCCGCCGAGACATCCAATCCGCATTTTACCACCGTGGCCCTTGACACGGCCCTCCTACAGGGCACCGGCCGCATAGTCTGGGATCCTTCTACCAAGACCCTGCGCCACCTCAACGTACCCTACGGCCCGGAATCCGTCCTCACCGTCACCGACTACTTCTACATCTCCCCTACCGTCCATGTGGATACAATACGGACAATTGACCTAAGCTATAGATACTCCGATCACCAGCCAGTGCTTCTTAAGTCATCAACATTGTAGTTTATATAAAAAAAGCCGCCAAAGCGGCCTTCTTTGTGGAGATGGGCGGACTCGAACCGCCGTCCAAACACAGCACCCGAGTGCTTTCTACATACTTATTCTGTCTTTGGTTGTCGGACGGTGACTGCGGACAGACACGCCATCACCGCCTTATCTCCTGAGTCTTAGACCGCTTTAGGAGAATCCACGGCTGCATCCCGCTTTAATGATACCCCGTATGCCGGACATAGCAGGCGGAAAGCCCGGCGGGATACTCGTCGCTATCGCCCTGGGCGACCGCGATTAAGGTAGTAAACCTGGTTTACTTACGCAGCGAGTGCATAGTTGTTGTTGCCAGTTATGGCTTTGGAACCTTGATGACGGGGTGGGTTGCCAACCCCGGTATGCTTACAGTCCGATGTCTTGTGCTGTCAAAACCAAAACATCCCCGTTTACGACTGCAAAGATACGCAAAAAACGTACCGAATCAAGATTTTTTAATCGTCGGATAAGCAATGCGCTCATGATACACCTGTTCCAGACGCTCCTTGAACATCCTCTTGACGATCTCGATGTCCTTTATCGATATATCCGCCTCAACCAGCTGGGAGTCAGACAGACGCTTGGCAGTTATCGAATCCACCAGGTTCGAGATACTCTCCGGCGTATAATCCTTCAACGAGCGGGATGCCGCCTCCACTGCGTCCGCCATCAGCACTATGACCTGCTCCTTGCTCCTGGGCAGCTCACCGTGATACATGAACGGTTCCTTGTTCTCAGGGTCCCCTCCGGCATTGCAGTACTGAGCATAGAAATAGAATGTCAGCGAACGGGCATGATGGGTACGGATAAAGTCAATCACCACCTCCGGCAGCTTGTGCTTGCGGGCCAGCTCCACACCGTCATCCACGTGACGGATTATCTGCTGGGCACTTTCTTCCGGCGACAGCCCCTTGTGATAATTGAATCCGGCCGGAGCATTCTCCACAAAGCACTGCGGATTCTTCATCTTCCCGATATCATGATACAGTGCGCCCACTCTGGCCAGTGTCATGTCTGCTCCTATCTCGCGGGCCGCCTCGGATGCCAGATTGGCCACCTGGAGAGAGTGCTGGAAAGTTCCGGGGGCTTTCTGAGCCAGTTCCCGGAGCAGCTTGACATTGGTGTCCGACAGATCCACCAGACGGAAATGCGATACCAACGAGAAGAGTCTCTCGAAAATAAACGCCACCGGATAAGCCGCTATCACCAGGAGGGAATTGACAGCCAGCCTGAACACCTCTCTTCCGTCGAACAGCGAGAGCGTTCCGTCTCCGGACAACAGGAATCCCATGTAGGTAAGGAACAGGCCGAGAAATATGAACAGTGAATTGAGGAACTGTGACCAGCCCTTGTTGAAATATTTGAACGAGATAATCGAGATGATACCTCCCGCCAGGTTCATGAAATAGAGCTGTACTCCGCTGCCCGTCTGCAGCATGAGCGGCAGAAGCATCACCGCGTACAGCGGGAACACATATCTGCTCTTGAAGAACATCGTCAGATATATCGCGAACACGGAATAAGGCACTATGAAGAGGTAATCGGGATTGAATCCGCGTATAATGACCGTCAGCACAAACATCAGCACGTACAGCGTCAGGATAAAATAGAAAGTCTTGCGTTTCTCCAGGACATCCTTCTTGGTATAGTACACTACAGCGAACAGGGAAGCCGCTATGAGCAGGCACAGTATAAAATGCCCGACTCCGACTCCGAATACGGACTCAGCATATCCGTAAGTCAGCTCGTACTCTTGCTTGAACGAGTCCAGCAGCTGCTCAATCTCGGCTGTGACAATCTCCCCTTCGGAGACAATCAGCTGACCGGCGTAGACCATACCCTTTGTCGGGGAGATATAGTCCACCGCCTCCTTGTGAAACAGGTTGGTCTTGTCCTGGTCATACGTCAGATTGGGAACTATATACTCGGAGACATGATAGGCCGCGTACAGGGAATCAGCGTCGTAAGACGGGAAGCTGACTGAAAGATAATACTTCATGTAGCCTTCGGCCTTCTTTGGAGTATATACCTCTGCTATAGGTCTTTCCTGTGCCCGTTTGTCCGTCTGCACCACTATCGTGCCCACAGTAGACATATTGTCCATCGGCGGCAATATACCCACGGTGTAGATATTGTACAGGGACTCCATGATATAATACAGCACGTGGTCGTCAATCCCGTTCTTGCCGTGCAGCGTGCGCAGACGCCGTATCTGAAGGTTGGCGACAGTGTTGTCGTAATCAAAGTACGGTATCACCTCGGAAGCCTTCTCCTCCTTTTCCCTCAGCAGTTCCTGATCTGTCTTGAGTATGGGAAAATCTATGGGGGACAGCAGCGTCTCATATACCCACGGACGGCCTTTCTGATAGTTGTACTTGAACTTTCCCTCCTCAGGGAACAGCAGGACGGTCACGACCAGCACTATCAGAAGCGAAAGGTATATCTTCGGATCTCTAAGAAAATTGTGTTGTTCCATCTGACTGTTTTTAATATAACTATAGGGTGACCCAAAAGGAGAAATTTCAAGCGTAACGCAGAAATTACCCTTTTGGGTCGGCCTTATCAGGTTACTCGTACCGTTGGTTGCGGTACATCAGGGACAGGCTACATTATAGCCCTGTCCTGGATATTGTCTCCGTCATACTCTCCGGCGTCGAGTTTCTTCTTGGCCTCGGAGAATGCGTTTAGAGTGTACTCTACATCTTCCAGCGAGTGAGCCGCAGTAGGAATGATCCTGAACATGATCACGCCCTTAGGCACGACGGGATATACGACCACTGAGCAGAACAGGTTGTAGTTCTCCCTGAGATCCACGAGCATATTGGTGGCCTGGGGCACAGTACCGTGGATAAAGACAGGCGTAACGCAGGCCTGGGCAAGTCCGATATCGAAGCCTCTCTCGCGGAATCCGTTCTGCAGGGCGCGGGTAACTGTCCAGAGCTTCTCGCGCAGACGGTCTCCCTCCGGTCCGCGTATGATCTCCAGCCTCTTGAGACAGCCCTCCACGATAGGCATCGGCAGGGACTTGGCGTAGATCTGGGAACGGAGGTTGTAGCGGAGATAGTTGATAATGGACTTAGGACCGGCCACAAAGCCGCCGATGATGGCCATCGACTTGGCGTATGCTCCGATATACAGGTCGATACCGTCCATCACACCGAAGTGCTCGGATGTTCCGCGGCCGTGAGGGCCCATCACACCGAAACCGTGCGCGTCGTCAATCAGGATACGGAACTGGTATTTCTTCTTAAGGGCCACTATCTGGTCCAGAATGCCGAGGGCACCGGTCATACCGTACACTCCTTCGGTAATCAGCAGCACGCCGCCGCCGGTCTCCTCGCATACCTTGAGAGCGCGCTGGATGGTCTTCTCGCACTTCTCGATATCATTGTGCGGATACACCATCCTCTTGCCCATGTGCAGACGGCAGCCGTCGATGAGGCAGGCATGGGCCTCGGAGTCGTAAACAATCACGTCGTGACGGTTCACAAGAGCATCGATAGTGGAGACAATGCCCTGATATCCGAAATTGAAGAGGAAAGCGTCCTCTTTCTGCTCAAACTCGGCGAGCTCTCTCTCCAGTCTCTCGTGAAGTGCCGTCTGTCCGGACATCATCCTGGAGCCCATGGGATAGGCAAGGCCCCAGCGGGCCGCGGCCTCTGCGTCTATCTTGCGGATCTCGGGATGGTTGGCCAGTCCGAGATAGTTGTTGAGACTCCAGCAGAGAACCTCATGACCGTTGAATCTCATTCTGGGAGCTATCTCGCCCTCCAGTTTGGGGAATGTGAAATATCCGTGACCTCTTGCGCGGTACTGTCCGAGAGGACCTCCCTCGTCCTTGTTTATTCTTTCAAAAATATCCATATCTGGTAATTTAAAAATTTATGCGTCTATCTTGGCGTATTTGGCATTGGCCTCTATGAATTCACGGCGGGGAGGCACGTCATCTCCCATCAGCATGGAGAAGATGCGGTCAGCCTCGGCGGCATTGTCTATCGTCACCTGGCGGAGAAGACGTGTAGCCGGATCCATGGTAGTCTCCTTGAGCTGCTCGGCGTTCATCTCTCCCAGACCTTTGTAACGCTGGACATAGATGCTGCCCTCGTTGCCCTTTCCTATCTCGGCGATGGCCGCGATACGCTCGTCCTCGGTCCAGCAGTATTTCTCCTCCTTGCCCTTCTTGCTCTTCACCTTGTAGAGAGGAGGAGCCGCGATATAGACGTAACCGTTCTTGATCATGTCGGGCATATAGCGGAAGAAGAATGTCAGGATAAGAGTGGCGATGTGCGCTCCGTCGACATCGGCATCGGTCATGATGATCACCTTGTGATAGCGGAGCTTGTCCAGATTGGCGGCCTTGCTGTCGTCCTCAGTGCCGATGGTCACGCCGAGAGCAGTGTATATGTTACGTATCGTCTCGCTTTCCAGCACCTTGTGTTCCATGGCTTTCTCCACGTTCAGAATCTTACCTCTCAAAGGCAGGATGGCCTGATAGGTACGGTCGCGGCCGGTCTTGGCCGTACCGCCCGCGGAGTCTCCCTCGACCAGGAAGAGCTCGCACTTCTCAGGGTCGCGGTTGGAGCAGTCGGCCAGCTTGCCCGGCAGTCCGGCTCCTGACATCACGGTCTTGCGCTGCACCAGTTCGCGGGCCTTGCGGGCCGCATGACGGGCTGTGGCGGCAAGAATAACCTTGTCTATGATATTCTTCGCATCCTTCGGATTCTCCTCCAGGTAGGTTTCCAGAGCAGCCTTGGTCGCCTGGGATACGGCCGCGTCCACCTCACTGTTGCCCAGCTTTGTCTTGGTCTGGCCCTCGAACTGCGGCTCCGCCACCTTGACTGAAATCACCGCCGTAAGACCCTCGCGGAAGTCCGAGGCATCCAGGTCAAACTTCAGCTTGGACAGGAAGCCGTTCTTCTCGGCATACGCTTTCAGAGTGGATGTCAGACCGCGGCGGAATCCCGTAAGATGCGTACCGCCCTCTATGGTATTGATGTTGTTGACGTAGGAATGAATATTCTCGGAGAAACCGGTGTTGTACTGCATGGCAATCTCTATCGGAATGCCGGTCTTGTCCGTCTCCAGAGATATGGGCTTATCCGTCAGTTTCTCGCGGGTTCCGTCCAGATACTGAACGAACTCCACCAGACCATGCTCGGAGTAGAACTCCTGACGGGACGGTGCGTCCGGCTCTGCATCCTCCATCCTTTCCTCCGTACCTTCATCCACCTTCGGCCTCTCGTCTATCAGCACAAGCCTGATGCCCTTGTTCAGGAACGCCAGTTCCCTGAGCCTGCTGGCCAGGATACCCGCATCGTACACGGTAGTTGCTCTGAATATCTCATTGTCAGGCTTGAACGTTATGATAGTCCCTGTATCCTCACACTCCCCTACTACCTTCACCGGGTACTGCGGCACGCCCCTGCTGTACTCCTGCACGAATACCTTGCCCTCGCGGTGTACCTCTGCCTTAAGATATACAGACAGCGCGTTCACGCAGGATACACCCACTCCGTGAAGACCTCCTGATACCTTGTAACTGTCCTTGCTGAACTTACCTCCGGCGTGGAGCACCGTCAGCACGACCTCCAGGGCGGAGCGTCCCTCCTTCTCGTGCATCCCTGTTGGGATACCGCGGCCGTCATCCTTGACCCGTATGGAATTATCCGGAAGAATCGTCACTTCTATATTTCTGCAGTAGCCGGCCAGAGCCTCATCGATGGAGTTGTCCACCACCTCATAGACCAGATGGTGCAGACCCCTCGGTCCTATGTCTCCGATATACATCGACGGACGTTTCCGGACTGCCTCCAGTCCCTCCAGCACTTGAATACTGTCCGCAGAATACTCTCTTTCCGCTTCAATCATTTCTTTATCTGTCATCGTGGTTCAATATTATTTAAAACGAACAAAGATACAAAAAATCTCATAACTTGAAGCAAATGCCGGCCCCGAAATTGATTCCTGGTTCAACATAATTCAAGAAATACTGTATCTTACTGTTTGCCAGATTATTGCCCTCTACAAAAACCATCAGGCGGGTATTGACCGCGTAAGAGATCCTCAAGCCCACATCCACGAAAGCAGGCACCCTGTAGGCTGTGGCCTGAGTGTAGGGAACAGCACTCCACCCGGTCGTCGAGGTACGGAAATAACAGTCTGCCCGGATGAAGAGCCGGTGCCTGAGATTGTATTCCAGCACTGCGTCCACGTCAAAGGCAGGGGTCATCAGCGCCGCTTCCCAGTTGGAGAAACCGCGGTAGTTGAACTCAGCCCGGGCAAGAAAAGAGGGAGACTGCCACTTCAGCATTCCGGTAATTCCGAACATGTGCGAATCTGCCCAATTCACCATCTGAGTCCAGGAATTCCTGTAAGACAGCGCCATAAACGACAGGCTGTTGCTGAGCATGGAATAATTTATCCCCAGACTGTATGAAAAGCGGTCCCGGACCAGTCCGTTCAATCCGAACTCGGCTGAAACCGGCACGGCTGACTGGTACGCTCTTCCGCTGTCCTCCATCCACGGATTGAGAGCGAAAAGGTCATAGCGCGTATACAGTTTGTTGTCACCGGAAGCTTTCAGATACAGCCACAGGGCATTGCGGGCCGCCTCGAAACTCACCGACGCATCCGGATATATCAGGAAACCGCCGCCGTCCTTACGGGTGCAGTCACCGTAGACTGAAGAGAATGCCAGTCCTGCCCGGATCCTCCATCTGTCCCTCTCCCATGTGTACACGGGTGAGACCTTCCATATGCCCCGGGACGGGAATGTATTGCCGACCGTAACGCCGGTAAATGTACCGCCAAACGTCACGTAAAGCCTGTGCTCTCCCTTAATCGTCGCCCCCAAGGAGACATCCGCATCCACCAGATGCTCCAGCACACCGTGACGGTCATTGAAATAACGGTACCCCAGAGCGGCATTGTAGTAAAAGGAATTTGGATCCGGATTCGTAGAACGCACACGCAGGGACGCTTTAAGATGCTCAAACTGATTGTATACCGTTGTTCCGGAATATCCGTCCGCAGGAGCAAGCGCATACATGCTTCCTGTATACGATGCATCCAGATTCACTTCACCTTTTGTCCAGCGGTATCCCATGAAGAGCCCGCCTCTGTTCTTCATCCTGTCACCGTTGATCTTGTGGCCGGGATAGGTCATCACACTGCCGGCATATACTGCCTGAGGCACTTGCCCCCAATACGAATCATGGTTGAGATAAAGGCTCATGGAGAACCTTTCTCCGAAACGAGGAGTTACATACAGGTCTGCCGACGGAGTCCACGGATATGCTGCTGCGACTCTCGCATAAAGCCACGGGTAGACCACCTTTCCCTCCGCCTTGGGGCCCATGTCCAGCACAGGCGAGAAATCGTAAAGATTGTGGTATGGACTGTAGAAGGCAGTATAGTCAAAATCCAGCCTGAAGTTCATCAAAGAGTCATCGACCGCCGGTCTGAGGGCGGACTTCAGTGCCTCCGCGACAGATCCCTCATAGTCACGTTCCACCTCTACGGCCTGATCTATCTTACTCTGGCATAACGCAGGCATGGCTGACAGCACAGCCACCGCAGCTGCGGCTATTATCATCCGTAATATCATTGTCCAGCTATTTTATCCAGTCTTTCAATTCTCATATTTACCTGCTCCAGAATATCGTCACGGTTGCCTTCCGGCACATACCCGTCCCTGATACTCTCAAACGTAGCGCGGGCCTGAGCCCATTCTTCCCGTTCCGCAAAAGAGTCACCCAGCACAATAAAGCTCCTGGCAAGCCAGTATGTCTGGTCTGTCTTCGAGTCCGAGAATGCATATACTTTATTCTCCACTTCCTCGAAATCACCTGCATCATACGTATCCTGAATGAGGATATATGCCGCTTCCGCCCCTTCCGGTGCAAACACATTGCCCGAGAGCTCTTTCAACACCGGCAACGCCTGCTCTCTTCTGCCAAGGGACATATAGGATCTGGCCATGATATAACGCGCCTGCACGGCATAATCCGCATCAAGCCCAGGTACAGCCAGCAAGTTCTCAGCCGCATCCACCGCCATATTGTACCGCCCGTCTCCATAATACGAGTTCATAAGCCCCTTCAAGGCCTCGGTTTTATTGTTTCCAAGCCTGGCTATCGGATACAGGGCCTCATATGCTGACGCAGCCTGAGCGTAACGCTCAAGATCATAACAGATCCCGGCATACTGCAAGGTGGAAAGCTCCACAAACGAGCCCTGCCCCTTGTCCATGACCTCCTGATATGCGGCAAGTGCGTCTTCTTTCCTGTCCATGGCGTACAATGCCTCGCCAAGATAGAACCACGCAAGCGGAGTCTTCTGACCGTCAGGATACTGACTGACAAATGCCCTAAGACTGTTTTCCGCCGCCTTGTAATCGCCCGACAGATACACCTGCTCGGCAGCATTGAAGACCATCAGTTCCTTCTCGTCTGGAGTCTTGGCGGATGACATTCCGACTCTGTCCAGATACGCAAAGTACTCCTGGGGTTGATTGAGCACCGTGTATATACTTTCCATAGCAGCCAGTGCATTGTCGGTATCCTCCGACAAAGGCATCTGCTCCACGATCCGCGTCAGGTATGAAAGGGCTTCCTCATAGTCTCCCGCATTGGAGCAGATCATACCGAGCTCCAGAAGGGCCTTGCTCTTATACATAGGATCCCCTATATCATCAAGAAGATATCTGAAACACCTTGTGGCCTTGTCCGCCATTCCTTCCTGGACATAAGTCCTGCCCAGTTCATACACTGCCCTGGAGTACATAGGGGTATCATCCCTGCGGCTGATGATTCCCTCCAGCACACTTATCTTCCTGCCGGTTTCAGAGATCAATCCATAGGAAACAGCACACTGATACGCCGCATATACCGACGACTCCTGCTGATAATTCATTTTGGAGACCTCCTCATACACAGAAGCAGCTCCCGCGTAGTCCCTCATCCTGAACATGGCGTCTGCCATCCTCAGCCTGGCCTCTATCACCAGGTCCATATCCGAATCATACATCTGCAGGAACCTGCCGAACCGTGTCACAGCCAAGCTGTCCTCTCCGAGGGCATACGCACAGTATCCCAGTCCGAAAAATGCCAGCGGATATTCTGCGAATGACTTGAACGGCGCCTCGTTCACCAAGCCCTCATACAAGACCTCCGCCTCATCCGCTTCACCCGACATGTACAAAGTCTCCGCAAGCCAGAAAGAGGCCAGCAGCGCAAGTGTCCTGTTCTGTCCCGAATGCTGCAGCGAAAGCCTCAGATCCGACACAGCCGCCCCGTATGCTCCGCGTCCGTACAGTTCAAGTCCCCTGAGGAAGGCCGCCTTCTGCAGATTCATCTCCATTTCCGGAGTAAGACTGCGGATACGCTCCAGTGCGTCTACCGCCGACTTATATTGCCTGGACAGCAGATAAGACGTGGCGATATATGAATATATCTCGTCAGAGCGGCCGTTTTCAGGCCACAATGACAGATAGTCCTGAAACGGAGCTATATCTGAGTTGACATCAAACGCCAGTTTCGCATAATTAAAGTAAGACTCTTCCTTTACCTCCTTGTCGAAATCCATCTCTGAGGCCATCCTGTAGTACTTCAGGGCCTCATGCTTGTTCTTGAGTTTGAGATATGAGCCGGCCATATGCATGCACGCACTCTGAGCCAGCGAGTCCTCTACACCTATGACTTCAGCAAATGCATCGACCGCCGCATAATACGACTGCAGGGAATAGGAGATCACCCCAAGGTAGTAATTGTCCTTTCTGCTCATATCAGCACCGGAGGCCGAGTAGTTCTCAAACCACTTACGTGCCTGCTCCGGCTGCCCCAGACTGTAATACGCCTCGGAGATCATCCTGTCCACTCTCGGCCTCATATCCGCACCCACTGCCATGGACACTTCCTCACCGTGGGCAGTCACATACTCAAAATCCCCGAGCATAAACTCCGACTCCAGTATATAATAAGAGCAGAACACCCCGAAATGTCCGTCATCTACAATATCGGAGAACAACCTTACCGCTTCCTCGAAGTCATTATGCAGATATGCTATGTAGCCGAGATAGTATGTCGCCGGCACCCTATAAATATTGCGACGGCCCTCGAGCAGCGCTATGAATCCTGTTTCAGCCTCTTCCGGCATACCGAGAGCAAGACGACAGGACGAAATCCTGAACAGATACGCCGCCTTATCTTCGCGGGACAAAAGGGACGGATCCACTGTCTCCAGCACCCCCAATGCCGTACGGAAATCCTCCCTGTCAAAGCAGTAGCCCGCATACGATAGTCTGACAGCCATATACTCTGGCGCATAACGGTATCCCGATGCATATTCTTCCATAAGAGCCTCAAGATCCGGACTTCCCAGCCGGATATCGCACATAATGCGGTATGCCGCCAACTCGGACATCTGTGCATCTGAAAGCACACATTCGGACACAGCACTGCGGATCTCGTCCCGCGCAGCAGTATACATATCATTGTCAAATAGTTCCCTGATCCTTTCCAGTCTCCTGCCCGGATCCATGCCGGCACCGGGAAGTTCCTGGGCAGAGACGGCCGCAGTCAGCGACACAAGGACGGTCAGAACCGCTAAAAATCTTTTACAGACCATTTTAATCTATTTGGGGCAAATGTAACAATTATTTTGATTATATTTGTATGTTTAATCCACCTCCAATGGAAGAAAATAACGGCCATCACATCATATGTTTCGAGCACGCTGACATCTACAACAGCGGCAATCTTGTCATCTCAGACCTAACAATGCATATAGACAAAGGCGAGTTTGTATACATCATAGGGAAAGTAGGAAGCGGCAAGACCACCATAATCCGCTCAATGATAGGGGATACTGAAATCAGGACAGGAACTGCGCTCATCGGAGACTTTGATCTCAGGAGACTCCGTAAAAAAGAGATTCCATACCTAAGAAGGAAACTGGGAGTAATATTCCAGGACTTCCAGCTGCTCATGGACCGTTCGGTATACGACAACCTTGCTTTTGTACTCCGCGCCACAGGATGGAAGGACAGACAGGCCATCGCCGCAAGGATACAGAGCGTTCTTGAAGCCGTAGGCATGGACCTGAAAGCTCACAAGATGCCGCATCAGCTGTCAGGAGGAGAGCAGCAGCGCATCGCTATAGCCAGAGCCCTGCTCAACGAACCCGAGATAATCCTTGCAGATGAGCCCACTGGCAATCTTGACGGTGACACGGCTAAAGACATCATGAATCTGCTGATGAGTATCCACAATAGGGACAATGGCCCGGCGATAGTGATGGTAACCCACAACAGAAGCCTCTTTGAGGAATATCCTGCCAGGACATTCCTGTGCGAGAAACTCTCCTGCACAGAAGTAGCGGAAGAATCAGACGTAGAGCTGGACTTGTCCGAATTCATCTGATCCTCAGCCGCCATGCCACAGAAACTCACCCTCAGACAGAGATACGCGGCCATCCTGGAATGGTTCTCCGCCAACCGCCCCGCCGTGCAGTCCGAACTGCACTTCAGGAACGGATACGAGCTCATAGTCTCGGTCATCCTCTCGGCCCAGTGTACCGACAAGCGGGTCAATATGGTCACTCCCGCCCTGTTTGAGCGATACCCGGCACCAGAGGATCTTGCCTCCGCCGCTTTCGAGGACGTACTGGCTCTGATCCGCTCCGTCTCCTACCCCAACAGCAAGGCCCGTCACCTGATAGACATGGCCCGCAGGCTGGTCAGCGACTTCCATTCGGTGATCCCGTCCGACACTGACAGTCTCATGAGCCTGCCCGGAGTAGGCCGCAAGACAGCCAATGTCGTGGCTTCCATCCTCTACGACAAGCCGGTAATCGCAGTAGACACACACGTGCTGAGAGTATCCAACCGCCTGGGCCTGTCACATGGGAAAACCCCGGAAAAGGTCGAAGCCGATCTTGAAAGCCACATTCCCGTGGAACAGAGGGCCATATCCCACCACTGGCTGATACTCCACGGACGGTACACCTGCACGGCACGCAATCCCAGATGCGGAGAATGCCCGCTGACACAGTGGTGCGAGTCTTACCCCGAACTCTCAAAGCCGCAGAGATGACCTCCTGGAAGGACATACTTTCCGACTACAGCTCATACCTGGTCATCGAACGGGCCTTGTCGAAAAACTCGGTCTCCTCCTACATTTCCGACATATCCAAACTGGCCAGCAAATACAAAGACAAATCCCCCGAGGACATCTCCGGGGAGGACTTGAGCGCATTCATAGCGCAGCAGGCCGACGGCATCTCCAAGAGAAGCCAGTCCAGGCTGATAAGTGCCCTGAAAAGTTTCTTCAGGTTCATGGAGACAGAAGGCCGGATACAGGTCAACCCGGCTGACACCATCGATCCGCCCAAGATATCCCGGCACATACCGGTGGTCCTGTCTGTAGAGGAGATTGACCGGATAATGAATTCGGTAGACCTGTCCGAACCAGAAGGTCAGCGTAACCGGGCCATACTGGAGGTCCTCTACTCCTGCGGACTGAGAGTCAGCGAACTGATATCCCTACGCATCTCCGACCTGTTTTTCGACGAATCTTTCATACGGGTAATAGGTAAAGGCGACAAACAGAGACTTGTGCCCATAGGAGAGCCGGCAATGCAGGCCGTAAAGCTGTATCTCTCGCAGACAAGACGCGCATACGTGTCAAAAAAAGCCGAGGACATCCTTTTCCTGAACCGGCGCGGCGGTAAACTGAGCCGCCAGATGATATTCCTGATGATCAAAAGCCAATGCGAAAAGGCCGGCATCACCAAGGAGATATCTCCCCACACCTTCCGCCACTCCTTCGCCACACATCTGGTCGAGAACGGAGCCGACCTCCGTGCCGTACAGCAGATGCTCGGCCACGAGAGCATACTCACAACCGAGATCTACACCCACATCGACTCCCGCAAATGGCAGGACGGCATCATCAAGTACCACCCCCGCAACCACAAATAAAAAAGCCGTTCCCGAAACGGAAACAGCTTGAACTGTAGCCCCAACAGGACTCGAACCTGTATCTAAAGTTTAGGAAACTTCCATTCTATCCCTTGAACTATGGGGCCAAAACCTATCTGACTACTCTACGTTCTTCTGAACCATCAGACGACCGCGATAGTAGCCGCATTCAGGGCATACGCGGTGATACAGTACGGTTGCTCCGCAGTTGGAGCATGTTGAAAGTGCGGGGAGAGTCAGTTTGTCATGTGTTCTGCGTTTGTCCCTGCGCTGCTTTGAGAGTTTGTGTTTGGGATGTGCCATCTTATTCTAAATTTAATATTATTCTGTTTTTAAAATATCCTTCAACTTTTCCATCATCACGGGGTCGCACTGACCGTCGGGATGCACCTTCTTAATCGGGAGGCTGAGACTGACATAGTCATAAATAATCTGACTGAGGTCAATATCAGCCGAATCGCTGTCCAACAGGATTACCTCATCCGCCCCGTCCCCGTCCGCGTCAGCATCAGCCGCACAGGATGAGAACATCACTGAAAAGGGCACCTGTATGTCCACCGGAACTGTCAGGTCGGCAAGGCATCTGTCGCATTTGACAGTCACATTGCCTGTTATGCTCAGGTCCAGAGCCATACGGCCATGCTCCTTGGTCACAACCGCGCTGACATCCAGATCCGCATCCGAGACAGTGTCGTTCTCATATGCCTCGAAGAAACTTCCGTCCACCTTGAAGCTGAAAGGATGCTCTCCGTATGAAAGCCCACGTATCTCTATCCTGCAATTCATTTCCAAATTATTAAGGGCGGCAAAGATATAAATTTTTTCAGAAAATCAGAAACTGTTTTGATTTTTTCTGCGTTTTCTTTCATTTTCATCCAGAATAATCTTTCTCAAGCGCATGAAGTGAGGCGTAACCTCCACCAGTTCATCCTCCTGGATATACTCCAATGCCTCTTCCAGAGAGAACTTGACCGGAGGCGGCAGCATCACCTTCTCGTCGGACCCAGAGGCTCTCATATTGGTCAGTTTCTTGGTCTTGCAGATATTGATGGCCAGGTCGCTCGCCCTGGTATGCTCGCCGACCACCTGACCGGCATAGATCTCCTCACCCGGATCGATGAAGAAACGGCCTCTGTCCTGCAGCTTGTCCATGGCGTAGGCCACTGAGAGACCGGTCTCAAGGGACACAAGCGAACCGTTGTTGCGCTTCTCTATCTCGCCCTTGTACGGTTCGTATCCCTTGAAGCGGTGAGCCACTACAGCCTCGCCCTGGGTGGCGGTCATCAGGTTGCTCCTCAGACCGATAAGTCCCCTCGAGGGGATGTCGAACTCCAGATGCGCCCTGTCCCCGCGGGTCTCCATGTGGGTCAGGGAAGCCTTGCGGCGGGTGGACATCTCTATCGCCTTGCCGACCATATCCTCGGGCAGGTCGATCGTCAGCAGTTCTATAGGCTCACAGCGCACTCCGCCTATATTCTTGTCTATCACCTTGGGCTGGCCGACCTGCAGCTCAAAGCCCTCGCGGCGCATGGTCTCGATCAGGATAGACAGATGCAGCACGCCTCGTCCGTATACTATAAAGGAGTCGGCCCCCATGCCCGGCTTTACCCGCAGGGCCAGGTTCTTCTCCAGCTCATGTTCCAGACGTTCTTTCAGATGCCTGGAAGTCACGTATTTGCCGTCGCGGCCGAAGAAAGGCGAGTCATTGATGGTAAAGAGCATACTCATAGTAGGCTCGTCCACGGTGATGGGCGGCAGGGCTTCCGGAGCCTCAAAGTCGGCAATAGTGTCCCCTATCTCAAAGTCCTCGATACCGACCACAGCGCATATATCCCCGCACTCCACCTTCTCGGCACTCTTCTTATCCAGTCCCTGGAAGACCATCAGGTCCTTTATCTTCTGTTTCTCTATCGTACCGTCCTTCTTGCAGAGGGATATCTGCATCCCGGCGGTAAGAGTGCCTCGGCTGACCCTTCCCACCGCGATACGTCCCACGTAGGGCGAATACTCCAGGGACGATATCAGCATCTGAGGAGTACCCTCCACATACTTGGGAGCAGGTATCTCGGCCACTATGGTATCCAGCAGAGGGATTATGTCATTGGTCGGCTTCCGCCAGTCAAGGGACATCCAGCCCTGCTTGGCACTGCCGTACACAGTCTTGAAATCCAGCTGGTCTTCCGTAGCGTTGAGCGAGAACATCAGGTCAAAGACCTGCTCGTTGACCTCATCCGGCCTGCAGTTGGGCTTGTCCACCTTGTTGATGACTACGATAGGCTTCTTGCCCATCTCTATGGCTTTCTGCAGCACGAAACGGGTCTGCGGCATCGTACCCTCAAAGGCGTCCACCAGCAGCAGCACTCCGTCCGCCATATTGAGCACACGCTCGACCTCGCCTCCGAAATCGGCGTGGCCCGGAGTGTCGATAATATTGATTTTCGTCCCCTTATAAGGAACCGACACATTTTTGGCGAGAATAGTGATACCTCTCTCGCGCTCCAGATCATTGTTGTCCAGAATCAGGTCGCCCCCGCGCTTTCCGTCCTCCCTGACGAGCTTCGCCTGATAGATCATTCTGTCCACCAGGGTGGTCTTACCGTGGTCGACATGGGCTATAATCGCTATATTTCTGATGTTTTGCATAATCGAGGCGCAAAATTAATTCAATTTACTTAAATTTGCACCCTGACATTAAAAATTAACATCATCCCACGATATGACGGAGAAAATAATCATCCTCGACTTCGGTTCCCAGGTTACCCAGCTTATAGGCCGCAGGCTCAGGGAACTGAACGTCTACTGCGAAATCCATCCCTTCAACAAGATACCCGCACTCGACGGGAGTGTCCGCGGAGTGGTCCTCTCGGGCAGCCCCTGGTCCGTCCGCGATCCCAAGGCTCCCTCGCCGGATCTTTCCGGTATCAAGGGCCGATACCCGATGCTGTGCATCTGCTACGGAGCGCAGTTCATCGCCCAGCGCTACGGCGGGGAGGTCAATCCCTCCATCGCCCGTGAATACGGCCGCGCCATCATGCATATAAAGGGCTCATGCCCCCTGTTTGAAGGGATTCCAGATGACTCGCAAGTATGGATGTCCCACGGCGACACCATTGCACGTCTGCCAGAAGGTGCGGAAGTCATCGCTTCTACAGACGACGTGGCAAACGCCGCATATCATATAAAAGGTGAGCAGACCTGGTGCGTCCAGTTCCACCCGGAGGTCTATCATTCGGCCTACGGGCCTCAGATTCTGGAGAACTTCGCCATGCGCATCTGCGGCTGCAAAGGCGACTGGACCCCCGCCTCCTTCATCGAAAGTTCCATTGAGTCCCTCAGGGAGAAAATAGGTCATGACAATGTCATCCTCGGCCTCTCCGGCGGAGTCGATTCCTCCGTGGCGGCAGTACTGCTGCACAGGGCCATCGGACGGCAGCTGCACTGCATCTTCGTCAACAACGGACTGCTGCGCAAGAACGAATACGAATCTGTACTTGCGTCCTATCAGGACATGGGGCTCAACGTCCGTGGAGTGGATGCTACCGAACTCTTCCTCAAGGCTCTCGAGGGCATCTCTGACCCCGAGGCCAAGCGCAAGGCCATCGGCCGTACCTTCATCGAGGTATTCGACGCCGAGGCGCACAAGATAGAGAACGCATCCTGGCTCGCCCAGGGCACCATATATCCCGATGTGATTGAGTCCACGTCGGTCAACGGTCCCTCGCAGACCATCAAGTCCCACCACAATGTGGGCGGTCTGCCGGAAGAGATGAATCTCAAGATCGTAGAACCGCTGCGCTCCCTGTTCAAGGACGAGGTCCGCAGGGTGGGCCGTGCCCTCGGCATCAAGAACTCTCTCATATCACGCCATCCGTTCCCAGGCCCGGGCTTAGGCATCAGAGTGCTCGGGGAAGTGACGCGTGAGAAACTGGAGATACTGCGCGAGGCCGATGCCGTGTACATCGACGCCCTGCGATCCACTCCCGCCCCAGAAGGATGGCAGCCTGCATCCGGAGCCGCCGCCACAGGAGGCACGGAGACCGGTGAAGGATATCTGACTCTATACGACTGTATCTGGCAGGCCGGAACGATACTGCCTCCCGTACGCAGTGTGGGAGTGATGGGCGATGAGCGCACCTATGAGTACACGATTGCCCTTAGGGCTGTGGTATCCACCGACGGAATGACCGCCGACTGGGTACACCTGCCCTACGACTTCCTGGCGAAAGTCTCCAACGACATCATAAACAAAGTGCGGGGAGTGAACCGCGTCGTCTACGACATCTCGTCCAAACCCCCCGCAACCATCGAGTGGGAGTAAACTCCTACTTGCTTTCCAAAAAGGTGCGGATATTCTCCTCCAGAATCTCCACCAGGCGGATACGGGCCTCTATGCTGGTCCAGCCGATGTGCGGTGATAGAATCAGCCTGGAAGGGTCCTTTACTCCGGCTATGTAGGGATGGTCTATCGGCAGCGGCTCGGTCTCGAATGTATCGACCGCAGCTCCGGCTATCAGGCCGTCGTTGAGGGCTCGTACCAGATCGTGCTCGTTGATGATGCCGCC
>CALVDI010000009.1 GCA_944326225.1 uncultured Bacteroidales bacterium
GCATGAGACTGGTCAAGGAATTCGGAGGCCACTCCATAGCAGTGTACAATCCCGACGGACACGAGAAAGACAAGTCCGAAAGGCTGCTGACCGAGAAGCGTGTACATTTTGCCTGCCCTGCCGATTACTCAAAGGGAAAGCGGATATACAACGTCGTGACTGCCGTCATGGACAAAATAAGGGCAGACCTCGCAGTAGACTCTCTAAAGGAATGAGACTATATCAGCCGCCTTCTGCCGTGCCTCCTCCACAGACTCTCTGACAGACCGTACAACTGCATCGTCCGCAGCCTCACCACGCACATTGACGAAATCCGCAAGTGCCTCATCTGCCCCTCCATCCACTCCAAATCCTGTCATGGCCTCCTTTGAGTATTCCTTTGAAGCATCTTTCTCCAAGTCTTCAAACAGATTCTCAACCTCGGACAGCCACTGCTGCAGCAGCGATACAAGCTCCTTCCTCACAATAGTGCCAGGATGGAGACCATATACCTGATAAATATGGTCATAAACCCATTTCCACTCATACAGTTCATAATTTGAGAAAATACCTGACAGCCTCTTCTCTATGGAAATGAAATCTATAAGCTCACCGCTCTCTATGGCGTCAAGCACTTTTTCTATCTCGGCTTTGGGAGCCAGCATTCCGGCGATATCCACCCACTCACCTTCTCCTACCGTACTCTCCGGAGTGAGAGCATCCCTCAGAAGATTGTCCGTATTCAGCTTTCTGTCACTAAGTCTCTCCACTATTTTTTTACCTATATAGTATTTAAGCACAGTATCATACCTACCTGCACCTTTAGTAAGAGAAGAAGTAGCAATACTGCATCCGCCATAAGTTGCAGGCTTTCCAGATATACGCTCCTGGGAGAGCATTCCGACCAGAAGAGCCCTGCCGGCCAGCATGTCGGAAGCGGTGTACGGAGAAAACACATTGTATGATATCCTGTCCTGCCTATTAGACGCGCCACGCCTGTCCCTCTCCGGCCATTTACGCATATCGCGGAACAGACCTGCGCTTCTCAGATTGGCACCCGGCACGAGAACAGAACCTCCATCTGACTCCAGAATATAAGAGAACGGCATCAATGAAGTATCTATGCGCGAGGTATGATGACCTAGCACCGTTGTGAAAGGGGCTACTTTGACTGGCAGCATCATATAGGATCCCGAGCCGCATTTCGTGCCTCTGGCGAAGACTCCCTGATGAACCGGTCCCAGTTTGTACATATGATTGCTGAAGTTGGTGGCGGAACCGGCGTTCATAAACGAGAACATAGCCCCTATCATCAGTGTGGATTTATGGTGTGAAACGGTAAACGGCCCTGCAAACACGGACACAGCCTCTCCGTTTTCACAATGGGAGTTGGCAAAAAACAGACAGTCCGAGCATGTGAATCCACGGGACAGCTTAACCCCCTGCCCCACAAACGTCCTGGATATCTGCGCCCCATCCTCTACGACAGCACCTGACTGAACGATAAAATCCGTACAAACTATACCGCAGCCCATGAGCGTGGGTGTCTCTGCAGCACTGGCCACAGTTCCATCAAAAAGCCGCAGACATCCTTGAACCACTGCATTGTCTCCTATTCTCACATTCCTTAGAATCCCGACATTCTCAACCTTTACACATGAGCCTATGCTGCCCCTGTGAGACTTCTGTCCGGCAGAGAATATCCGGGCCATCTCCTTCAATTTCTCCGAAAGTACAGGCCGATGCCTGTACATAGCCGAAAAATAAGCCGCCTGAGCCGACATCCCGTCATAGACAGCCACGGCCCTTCCTCCGGTCTCATTGAGGACATTGACCTCCATACCGTTGCCGAAAGAAGACACTCCTTCCATATATATCTTCCCTACATCCGCAATATACGTACGCGCGCCTATGTCGTAATTGGCTATATATCCGTGAACGTTGGTGATAAGCGCACCGTCACCTACAGAGACATTGAACAGCGTGGCGTCGTAAATACCGCATGGTACTGATATCCCGCCAGGAAGCGGCATCCAGGAATCGAATGAGCCGAGACGGACTATGCCATAGAAATTAACCCGTATTATATACTCCGGAGCAAAATTCTCCACCACATGAATATTGTTCCAGTTCTCAGCCCAGCATCCATTGTTTTTGAGAATATCTGTCTCTTCGCGTGTCAGATGTCTGTACTCTTTCATAATTTCACAATCTATACTATTACGCCTCGGCGGTGCAAACTGAACAAGTTCATTTGCATTGCTCTCGGCTTCTTTTTATCTTTGCATCATGTTGAAAAGCGCAAAGATATTAATAAATATACTATATGTCATATATCTGGCAATGGTATTATTTCTGTGTTTCTACAAGTTCTCCTCCACCGGCATAGACCTCGGAAAATATTTTCTCGGCATACGGATGGACAGGTATGCACACTTTGCCATGTTTTTTCCATATCCGTTCATAACATGGCTTACATGCAGATACGCAGTCAAAAACCATTTTTTCGCAAGACATGCCATAGTACTCACGCTACTCAGCGGCCTGCTTTTCGCCGGCCTTACAGAGGTCTGCCAGGACATGTTCTTCAAGTCTAGACAGGGCGACGTGTACGACTTTCTGGCCGATTCGTTATCCATCATTACCGGAACTGTCATCGTTTCCATAGCCGGTCCTCATGCCGTACAGTATATTGACAGTCTGATCTCCGCAACAAAAAGCAAGCATCAATGAAGCATTTATTCCTATACGCAGCTGTATTTACGGCACTTGCCATCCCGTGCCGCCCCGCTCACGCACAGATAGACCGCCGGACACTGAAGCCGGCCATGGAGTCCATCAATCTTTATCTCTCGCAAAAAGCGGCAGTAAATCAGACTGTGGATATCGATACTTTTTTCATTACAAAACGGAGCATAAAAGTACACCTGAATGGAGCGATATCGGATTACCCCTTGCGTGACAGCGATCTGAGATTCATGGAAAATGTTCTCAGGTCCACCCTGCCGGCTCGCTGTTCAGGACTCGAAATAGAATTTCT
Source organism: uncultured Bacteroidales bacterium (assembly GCA_944326225.1). Lineage (GTDB taxonomy): Bacteria > Bacteroidota > Bacteroidia > Bacteroidales > UBA932 > Coprenecus. Next base: position 3,020 of record CALVDI010000009.1, read on the forward strand.
ATACAAAGGAAAACCTGTAGACAGACTGGTCTCAGGCTATTATTCCGGGCAAAAACCTGGGAAATACACTAACAACAGTACTCCCTGGATTGAGAAAACAAGCAGACCAGTCAATATAACCGAAGGTCTTGACGGCCGCAACATAGCGCTTTGGTCAAGCCACGGCTACTACTATTCACATGATGCCGGACGATGGGAATGGCAGCGGGCCCCGTTCTTCACCACTGTTGAGGACATGCTGACTCACAGCTACATAACCGGCTTCCTAGCGCCAATGCTGGAGAATGCCGGAGCCAATGTTCTGATACCCAGGGAAAGGGATTCACAAAAGGTGGAATTAATAGTGGACAACGGAAGTCCGTTCTACACAGAAAGGAACAACTCCGGTAACCCACACTACGACTGGAAAGACTCTTCTGAGCCTGGATTCGGTGAGAAGTCGTCATCTTTCCTGACTGACGGCAATCCATTTATTACCGGCTCTGCCCGCATCTCTGCAAGTGACAGCAAATCCATACAAACGGCATCTTATCTGCCGTTTTTCCCTGCGACAGGAGACTATGCGGTATACGTCTCCTACCAGAGCCTGCCTGAAAGCACATCTGCAGCATACACTGTCCGTCATTCAGGCGGTGAAGAAATATTTGAAGTCAATCAAAGCATAGGCGGCGGCACATGGGTCTATCTCGGCACATTCCGTTTTACAGAAGGCGAATGCGGACAAGGAGTAATAGTCCGCAGCGCACAGAAAAACAAAACAGGAGTAATAACAACAGACGCTGTACGTTTCGGAGGTGGTATGGGTAACATAGTGCGTGGTCACGAAACCAGCGGCTATCCCAGATATGCGGAAGCTGCGCGCTATTGGCTGCAATGGAGCGGATACCCCGAAGAAGTCTACAGCCCCAATGACGGTGCGAATGACTACAAGGATGATTACATGTCCAGGGGAGAATGGGTGAATTACATGAAAGACAACATGAACATTCCTGTCGACATGGCCCTTGCACTTCACACCGATGCCGGATTCTGTATGAAAGACTCCATTATCGGCACCCTCGCTATTTACAAAGAAGTATCGGAAGGCAAGGTCTGCTACAGTGACGGAAGAGCAAGAATCACCGCAAGAGAACTGGCAGACATCGTCCAAAGCTCCATAGTGGACGATATCCGCGCCTACTGCAGGAAAGACTGGACCCGCAGGGCAATATGGGACCGCTCGTATGTCGAGGCCAGAGTGCCCGACGTTCCTACTGTACTCATTGAACTGCTCTCCCACCAGAATCTTCCGGACATGAGGCTCGCGCTGGATCCGGAATTCAAGTTCATTGTATCACGTGCAATATATAAAGGTATACTCAGATACCTTTCCTATACTTCCGGCAAACCTTATACAGTCCAGCCCCTTCCGGTCAAGGATCTCAGCGCTGTCATCACGGACAGAACCGGTTCCGGTGCCAGAGTCAGACTGTCCTGGACACCAAGTACAGACCCACGCGAGATGTCCGCAGTTCCGGAAAACTACATTGTATACCGCAGAGTCATTGATCCGTACGGAGACAATCCGGTTCCTGGTTTCGACAACGGCACTGTAGTGAAGGACACAGTATTCTCGGACAAAATAGAAGCAGGCAGACTGTACAGCTATAAAGTTGTTGCTGTCAACAGCGGCGGACTTTCATTCCCTTCTGAAATACTATCAGTCGGACATCTCCCTGAAAAAGACGAGATTCTGGTTGTAAACGGATTCACCCGTGTCGCTGCTCCCGGACTGGATTTCGGTGGTGAGCATACCGTCCCTTACATCAAGGACATTTCCTATATAGGCGAGCAGTATGAATACTCTCCTGACGAGGAATGGATACACAATGACAGACCTGGATTCGGTGCCTCCTACATGGACTATGGACCGGAAACAGTGGCCGGAAACACGTTTGATTATCCGATGGTACACGGACTGTCCCTGATGAGAAGCGGTCATGGATTCTGCTCCGCGTCACTGGGCGCACTGGTTTCCGGGAAACTGGAACAGCACAGATATCCGGCCATGGACATCATTTTCGGAAAGGAGACAGCATGCTTTGCCAATGACACACTGCTGAGCATCCTGAAAAGCTACTGCCTTAACGGAGGCTCGCTGATTGTCTCCGGAGAAAATATCGGCAAATCAACAGAATACGACTTTTCCAAGATTTACCCGGAGACATCCATACTTTCATCCACGGCACACAGCATCGATTCTGTCATATCGGTCCTGACCCGGCTGAGAGACTCAATAGTCATTGTTCCCGGACACGATTCCATGCTCACAACCGGGATCCATGAGACCATACAGTCCCTAACCTCCATTTCCGACAGCATGCCCGGACTTTGCAGCGACATGAACAAATCAGCGCAAAAAGCTGATACTAAATATAAGGCATCCTGCTTCGCGAAGGATATTATGGGATATAAGTGGAGCAACGGCCACGCATCCTCCACAGGAAACGTACTGCCTGTATGGAATCAGTCCGGCATATACAAAGACTCCACAGCAGTATTGAAATTCCAGACAAGGCCGAGCCCTGACACCTACTGTGTAGAGTCCCCTGACGCCATCATCCCCTCGAATGAAGATGCCTGCACATTCCTCAGATACAAGGCTGTCAACACTTCTGCAGCTGTTGCCTACGAGGGAGAGAACCACAGATGCGTAAGTATCGGCTTTCCCATAGAAGCACTAACCTCGCAACAGCAGATCGATGACCTGATGCGCGAGGTTATCAGATTTCTGATGCGGGACTGATCCGGCTACAGCACCTCTATGCTCCTACGGATGAACTCCGAGAGGTCTTTGCCTTTCAGCATATTGTTTGCCAGCAGGGCCAGGTCCACTACCTGATGCAGGAGGATATTGTCCTTGGCAAAGCCCTTCATGGCCTCCTTCCTCTGGTCGCGGACTTCTCCGAGCTCTTTCTCCAGTTCCTTCTTCGCATCTTTGTCCGCAGTGGGGATATCCTCGTCCTTCTTGTCCTTCATGGCTGCGTCCAGCTTGTCGATACCGGCCTGCAGTTCGTTCCTGCGGCTGTCGAAAGACGCGCACTGCTCTGACAGAGATGTGCTCTTGGCCTCGAGGATACGCTTGATCAGCGGATGCTGGATATTGACGTCGATGGTGTAGGACTCGGGCATCTCACCGTAGAAGTTCATTCCTCCGCCGAGGGCCGACATGTCGCGGTAACGGCGCATGAACTCGGACTGGGTAATCAGGATAGGAGCACCGTTCTCCCCCAGATTCTCAGGCTTTACGAAGTAGTGATTGCCTTCGGGCAGGACGGACTCGAACATATCGGAGAGGTCGGTCTTCTCGGCCTCGGGCATTTCAGGCTCCTTGACGTCCTCCTTACGGATAAGCTTGTCTATCGAGTCGGCGTCCACACGGGCAAATATCGAATCGGGAAGCTTGTTTTCCAGCAAGTTGACGAAATGGGCATCGAGCTGGCAGTCGAAAAGCAGGACATCGTAGCCCTTGTTCTTAGCTGTCTCGATATACTGGTACTGGGCCACGGGATCGGTGGCGTAGAGATATACCACCTTCTTGTCCTTGTCGGTCTGGGCGGCCTCTATGGCCTTGCGGTAATCGTCGTAGGCGAAGAACTTGCCGTCGGTGTTCTTCATCAGGGCGAACTTGAGCGCCCTCTCGCAGAACTTCTCCTCGGTCAGCATACCGTACTCGATGAAGAGTTTGAGGTTGTCCCACTTCTCCTCGTACTCCTTACGGTCGTTCTTGAAGATATCCTCCAGGCGGTCAGCCACTTTCTTGGTGATATAGGTCGATATCTTCTTTACGTTGGCATCCGACTGCAGATAGCTTCTGGATACGTTCAGAGGAATATCCGGAGAGTCTATCACACCGTGCAACAGAGTCAGGAAGTCCGGCACGATATTGTCTACCGAATCGGTGACGAAGACCTGATTGCAGTAGAGCTGTATCTTGTTCTTGGTGACTTCCAGGCGGTCCTTGATCTTGGGGAAATAGAGGATACCGGTAAGATTGAACGGATAGTCCACATTCAGATGTATGTAGAACAGCGGTTCTTCCAGCATGGGATAAAGCTCGCGGTAGAACTTCATGTAGTCCTCCTTCTTCAGATCGGCTGGCTTCTTGTTCCAGATCGGGTCAGTATCGTTGATAATCTTGTCCTTGTCAGTCTCGACATACTTGCCGTCCTTCCACTCCTGTTCCTTACCGAATGCGATAGGCACAGGCATGAAGCGGCAGTATTTCTTCAGCAGCTCCTCCACCTTGGAAGCACCGGCAAACTCCTTTGAATCGTCATCCAGATACAGGGTTATCTCGGTGCCCCTGTCGGTACGGCTTCCCTCAGTCATGGCAAACTCGGGATTGCCCTCACACTCCCATCTTACGGGCTTTGCACCGTCTTTCCAGGACAATGATTCTATGACTACCTTCTTGGATACCATGAAAGCCGAATAGAATCCAAGACCGAAATGGCCGATGATATTGCCTGCCACATCCTTGTACTTCTCGATGAACTCTCCGGCTCCTGAGAACGCTATCTGATTGATGTACTTGTCTATCTCCTCGCCAGTCATACCGATACCACGGTCTGTGACGGTCAGAGTATTATTCTTCTCATCCACCGATATGTGTACCGTCAGGTCTCCGAGATCACCTTTCAGCTCTCCTGTGCTGGCAAGGGCCTTCACCTTCTGGGTAGCATCCACGGCATTGGCGACCAGCTCCCTGAGGAAAATCTCATGATCCGAATACAGGAATTTTTTGATAACGGGGAAAATATTCTCTGTCGTAACCCCTATTTTACCTTTTTGCTGTGACATATATCTTAACTTTTAATTTCTTTTTACGCATCAGGGACGCAAAAGGCATACCACCCGCACCACTCTGCCAAAATGGCACTTAAACACTTAGAAGCCTATTTCTCTTTATAAAAATACGCTTGATTTTATAATCGTAAAATCATTCTTTAATTGTACGAAAGTGGTTTTTCCGTTCTGTATCAAGCGTCTATATTTGCCTTCGCATCCGGGCCCGATGTGGGGAAGAACAAGAAACTGGGACGGCTTGAGAGGGAAGGAAGGACCCGGATGTTTTTCTCCTTCTCTCCTCCTCAGGCCATACGACTACACATGATACAATGAACACAAAAGCGAAAGCCTTTCTGACAGGAGCAACTGTCATCATGCTTTGCTCCACAACCATGCATGCACAGAAATGGAGCATTGCCACTAACTTATTGGATTATCTTAACTTCCTTACCATCAATGCAGAAGCAGGAGTTACCCTGGAAAGACACTGGAGTCTTACCGCTGAAGCCCGGTACAATCCATTCAATTTCAAAGCGTGCAGAGAACCGGTTCACAATAAGAAACTGACTCTGTCTGCCGGAACACGGTACTGGCCGTTTTTCGTATACTCAGGCTTCTATTACGGAGGCAAGATCCAATGGATGCAGTTCAATACCGGCGGCTTATTCTCTCCAAGGACGAGAGAAGGCAATGCCGTCGGAATCGGCTTCAACTTCGGATATTCGCTGATGTTGACGGAACACCTGAATATCGAATTCGGTATTGGCTTGTGGTTCGGCGGCATGAATTATACTGAATACAGCTCTCCTGTCTGCGGCAGGAAAATAGAGTCTGGAAGAAAAGCTTTTATCGCGCCTGATGATTTTCAGATCAATCTTCTTTATTACTTTTAACATGAAAAAGTACACATTGTACTCCGCTTTATCTGCCGCAGCCGCAATAGCCGTATCATGCTCAGCCATCGTAAGGATGGATGTGAAAGAACTTCAAAAGCACAGCACACTGCCGACGATAGCACTGCCGGCTGATGAGAGAATGTATACAGAAGCCTACGGCAAATCCATCAATAGAGATGTTGACATCACTGATACATCGGCCATAATAGGCCCTGAAGGACGCAAGGGGTATCTGGTAAGAGCATTCCGCGACTCTTCCGGAACACTGCATATGAGCGAGCCACTTAACGAAGTGGTAATTACGGCAAGATTCAAGAACATACCTGAACGCAACGGTACGGTACGTCTGGCATTCGAGGTCAATGTCCCTTCGAGTATGCTCAACAGGAAATGGCAGGTCCGTCTCGAGCCTCATGCTGTCCTTTTCGATGACACACTGAATCTTGAAGCAGTACACATAACAGGAGACCAATACCGTGAACGGCAGATCAGAGGATACGAGCTGTACAACAGGTTTCTGGCCAGTATAATTACCGACTCTTCCCTGTTGATACATGCCGGAAGGCTGGAAATCTTCATCAACCGTCACATCCCTCAAATAGCAGCCCTCAAAAACGACACGGCTTATATAGACCCGGACAGCATCAGAGGACAGTACGGCATCACCCGTTCGCAAGCCAAGGAACACTTCATGAAGAGACTGGTGATCAGATACAATGACAGAAAGAAACGACAGATTGAAGACAAGTTCCGACAATTCGTAAAAGACCCGTATACTACAGAAAACATCAGGCTCGATACCATCATGAACAATTATGAGTGTAAATTCGTATATCTATACAAGGAGAACCTGAAAACAAGGCCGAAACTGCGTAAAATAGACATATGCCTATCCGGTGGAATATACTTTCAGGGAGAGAGGCTCTATGACATCCCGATATCTGCACCGCTTACCTTTTATGTCTCATCCTTCTCTTCGATGACTGAGGACATCACACGGTATGTAAGAGCGGTGATTGAACGCAAAGTTGAGCTAACAACCTCTGCCGCCATCAACTTCAAGGCCGGCAAAGCCGACATTGACACCAGCTATATGGACAACCATGCCGAGCTGCAATACATCCAGTCAATCATCTCCGACCTGCTCTCTTCAGGGGAATATCTGGCCGACAGTCTTATAATCACCGCTTCATGCTCCCCTGAAGGCAGTTTCGGGTTCAACAGCAAACTGGCCCGCAAGCGCGCGGCATCCATCGCCGGATTCCTGGACGACAATGATTTCCAGCTGATAGAAAGACACATCCCAGAAAACTGGGAACGGCTCTACGGACTGCTCCGCGCCGACTGTCTCATTGATGACCTCAGCGGCATCATTCAGTTGTGCGGAGAAAGTTCTCCCGACAGAAGAGAATACCTCCTGAGCACTCATCCGGAATACTCCTATATAAAGGAGCAGCTCTACCCCATTCTCAGGGAAGTGGAATTTCAGTTCTGCCTTCATCGGAAAAACATGGTTAAGGACACAATACACACTACCGAGATTGACACCATCTACAGTGCCGGGGTACAAGCCATCAAGGACAGAGACTACGGTAAGGCCGTCAGACTGCTGGGCAGCTATCGGGACATCAACAGCGCCCTGGCCTTTCTGGCCATGGACTACAACGCCTCGGCCATGAACATCCTTGAAGAGCTGCCGGTCTCCGGCAAAAGAGACTATCTGCTCGCCGTAGTCCACTCCCGCAACGGCAACGAGAAAAAGGCCGTTGAATACTTCCTGAGCGCCGTCAATCAGGAGCGCAGCCTCAGGTTCCGAGGCAATCTGGATCCTGAAATCAGCAGACTCATAGATAAATACAAGATTCAATCAGAAAATTTATAAAAATTTTTCAACTTTTTTTTGTCAGTGAGAAAATTTAGTCTATATTTGCATCCGCAAAAGCAAGGGAGCTTAGCTCAGTTGGTTTAGAGCGTCTGCCTTACAAGCAGAGGGTCGGGGGTTCGACTCCCTCAGCTCCCACTGAAAAAGAAGCAGTTACAGAGATGTGACTGCTTTTTTTATCATTATTTTTGCTTAAAGTTCAGGGCTTCCATGAAGCGGCGGACTACTTCAGGACGGCCTGTGTGCTTGCCGGTGTCCTCGCTGAGCTTGCAGGTGTCGTTGTAGAAGTCCCAGGACTCGGTGATCTTGGCGGCGATAAGCTTGATGACGATGTTCATCGGACGCACACCGTCGAAGTCGTTGGTGAAATGAGTCCCTATGCCGAAAGACGGCTGGCAGTAATCCACCGCATAACGCTGTATCTCTATGGCATGGTCCACATCCAGGGCGTTGCTGAAGATTACCTGCTTGGTCCTGGGATCTATGCCTAGAGAACGGTATTTGTCCACGATGCGCATGAGCTGTTCGCGGTTGTCCCCGCTGTCCACACGGAGTCCCTTGAAAAGGTTGGCGAAATCCTCGGAAAAGTTGAGACTGAATATATCCCAGCCGAAACTGTCGTAAAGATATGTTCCGAGAGCCCCCCGGAAAGTATTGCGCCAGCAGTCCATGGCTATGTGATTGGCCATCTGGGGACCGTACATCCCTCCTATCGCACAGATGAACTCATGCGCCATGGTCCCTACCGGGATCAGGTCGTACTTCATCGCCAGGTAGACATTGCTTGTACCCACGAAACGGCCGGGCCACTCACGGCTGGCCGCACAGTCTTTCATAGCCCTGACGACTGTATCCTCGGCCTCAAAGGAGGCCCGGCGGCGGGTTCCGAAATCACTGTAAACGCAACCCGCCCCGAGGAGCCTCTCCGCCTTTCTGTATGTCTTGCCATAATAGGCTCTGTAATCAAAGCCGCGGCTTTCTCCGGTGAATATGTAGTACAGTTCAGAGATAATGGCCAGAATCTTGACTTCCAGCAGTATCGTATCCGCCCAGCTGCCCTCGATATCTATCTCCAGATGTCCTTCGGCATCCTGACGGACATCCACCCACCGGCGGTCGAAGCGGTAACCCTTGAGATAGTTGTAGAACCATCCCGGGATATAGCTGCATCTGCGCCTCATGAAGTCTCTCTCTTCCTGAGTGATGACCACATCCTCAAGTGCCTCTATCTGTGCGGCCAGTTCCCCGGCGAATCCCTCGGGATAGACCGTGTCGTCCCTGTCCGTAAACGAATACTTGACCTGTGCCCGCGGAAAATTGTCTATCACCGCGCAGCACATGGTGAACTTATACAGGTCGTCGTCGGTAAAGTGGGTTATTATCTGCCTCATACTGTCCTATAAAAGCGGAACTATAAACAGATCCTGCAGGATGAAGACTCCTATACCGGCCAGATAGCCTATCAGAGCCAGCAGACTGATGTGCTTGAAGTACCACATGAAGTTGATGTTCTCCAGACCCATGGCCACTACACCGGCGGCCGAACCGATAATCAGAATACTTCCGCCGGTACCGGCACAGTATGCCAGCAGATGCCAGAAATCACCGTCGGCCACAAAATGCGACAGGAAGGCCGGATCGGCCGACGCAGCGATAGCCGCCGCATCGGGTATAGGATACATGCCCATGCTGGCAGCCACCAGAGGCACGTTGTCAATTACCGAGGAAAGCAGACCTATGACGGTATTGATCGCGTAGATGTTGTGCATTCCCTTGTTGAGACCTTCAGCCATAGCCCCCAGGATGCCGGCGCTTTCCAGAGCGGAAACGGCCATCAGGATACCCAGGAAGAAAAGAATGGTAGGCATGTCTATGTGCTTGATGACCTTGGAGACCCTGTTCTTGACAGATTCCTCGACATTGTGTTTGCGTCTGTACATCAGGTCGGTATAGAGCCATAGAATACCGAGTGCGAACATCACGCTCATATAGGGAGGCAAGCCTATCACGCTCTTGAACACTGGCACCATGACCAGAAGCAGGACACCCAGGATCAGGATAGTCTTGCTCTCGCCGCCTGTTATATAAGAAGGTCTGAAAGAAGCGTCCTCGTTGGTCTGCTGCTGGGCTATCATACCTTTCAGGAATCTGGTTGCAACCGCCGTAGGAATCACCACTGACACCAGACAGGGCAGGATGAGAGAAGCCATCAGTTTGGCCGTGCCCACATTGCCTTTCATCCAGAGCATGATAGTCGTCACGTCTCCGATAGGCGACCATGCTCCGCCGCAGTTGGCCGCGATGATGATAATGGAGGCAAACAGCCATCTTTCCTTATAGTTGCTGAGCATACGCCGGATGAGCATGACCATGATGATGGTCGTGGTCATATTGTCCAGCACCGAGGACATAAAGAATGTCAGGAACGCTATCAGCCACATCAGGCGGGTCTTCTTGCGGGTAGTTATATGACGTGTTATCACCTCGAAGCCGCCGTGCGTGTCTATGATGTCTACGATGGTCATCGCGCCTATCAGGAACACGATGATCTCGCAGGTGCTGCCGAGAGCGGCCAGCAGGTCCGAACTTACGACATCGTGTGTCAGGGAAGGATCAATTTTAGAAGAAAATACGCTCAGAATGGCCCAAAGCAGGCAGCAGAGGACCAGAGCTACAGAAGATTTACTGACATTGACCTTGTGCTCCATGGCTATCATAAGATAACCGAGCACGAAGATCACAATCATTGTATAAACAAGGCTCATAGTGCTTTTAACATTATTGTTTCATATACTAACATTTTTGTTATGCAAGATTTTGTCCCATACCGCCAGGGCCTCCGCCACCACATAGCTGCTTCCGCCTATAAAGACCACATCATCGGCAGAGGCTTTTGACACAGCAAGCCTCACAGCCTTCTCCACGTCCGGGACAGCTACAGAATTTCTCTTCCGGGCTATCTCCACAAGCCGCTCGGCGGGCATTGCCCTGCTGCCGCTGGCCTGCGTCATTATATACTCGGCCTCATCCGGAAGCAGGCGGCAAACCGACTCCACATCCTTATCCCCGGCCATGCCGTACACCATTATTATATGCCGGTCATGAGCCTCTGCTGCCAGCTGACGCATGGAGACCGATACGGCTTCCACATTGTGCCCTATATCGCATATTACCTCGGGCCGAGATGACAGCCTCTCCCACCTTCCTCTCAGGCCCGTAACGGCAGCCGCACGTATCATCGCCTCATACACTGCAGAGCCTTTGCGGACTGCGCCGTGCCCAAGAACCCCGAGGGCGGTCAGTACTGTTCTGATATTCTTCTCCTGACAGTCAGAGTGCAGGTCGGCCTCGGCGGCAGCGGTCTCCGAGCTTACGCAGCCCTCACATATATCCCCCGCACGGTAAAGCCGGCTTCCGCACTGCTCTGCCTTACTGCTGATCACTTTGAAAGCCTCCTGCGGCACATCCCCCACTACGACAGGTACACCGGGCTTGATGATTCCGGCCTTCTCAAAAGCTATCTGCTCTATGGTATCTCCAAGCATATCCTTGTGGTCAAGGCCTATGGACGTAATGATACTCAGCTGAGGGGTCACGATGACGGTAGAGTCCAGTCTTCCGCCCAAACCGGTCTCAATCACAGCCATTCGCACATTCTTCCGCTTGAAATAATCGAAAGCCATGGCAGTGGTGATCTCGAAAAAGGACGGACTGCGCTCCTCTATGAACGCCTCGGTCCGCCGGTAGAAATCCACGACATCATCCTTGCCTATCATCGTAAAATGCCTTCCGTCTTCCCCTGCCTCTGCACTCACCAGCTTTATCCGCTCCCGGAAATCCAACAGATGCGGAGACGTATACAGACCTATGCTCTCTCCAGGATATTCTGCTGCCAGGGCCGCCGCAAGCATATGGGCCACCGAGCCCTTGCCGTTCGTCCCGGCAATATGCACAGCTGTCAATGACTTATGAGGGTTCCCGAGATAAGCGGAGAAATCCGACATGGTCTCCAGACCGGGATGATATCCCAAGGCTCCCACCTTCTGAAAGGACGGTGCTATGGAATACAGTCTCTGGACGCATTCGCGATACATCTTTTCGAGTTCCGGCTCTATCTCAGGCATATTTTGAAATTTTGTACGCAAAAATGGGAATAATTCTCCACAATTAGCAAAATTATCCCTATTTTTGACTGCTAAATTATATATAATATGGTATACTTTTTCCGCTCCCCAGAGGGGCAAATCATAGCAGTCGGCTCACAGACAGCATTTTCCGCTGAGACTGCAAAGACTCTCAAATGGCTTTTCTCAGATGCAGAGCTGCTTCAGGAACCCACAGTAGCGGGTACGTTCATCGGTCCCAGACGCGAGATGATCACTCCGTGGAGTACCGCAGCGGTCGAAATCACCCGGAATATGAATATCTCCGGCATATCCCGCATCGAAGAATATTTCCCGGTTGAAGAAGGCAGGTACGCCTCCGATGCCGAAATTCCCCACGACAGGATGCTCCAGCGCATATACCACGGTCTGGACGGAGAGATATTCTCCATAGACCGCCAGCCGGAGCCCATACGGCATATCACAGATTTTGAAGCCTATAACAAAGAGGAAGGACTGGCTCTCTCGGAAGATGAGATACAGTATCTGAAATCCCTGTCCGAGAAGCTGGGAAGACCGTTGACGGACAGCGAGGTATTCGGCTTCTCACAGGTCAACTCAGAGCATTGCCGCCACAAGATATTCAACGGCAAGTTCATCATAGACGGAGTGGAGAAAGAGTCATCCCTTTTCAAGCTCATCAAGAAGACATCCGCCGTCAATCCCGGCAGGATAGTCTCCGCATACAAGGACAACTGCGCGTTCATCGAGGGTCCCAAGCTCAGGATGTTCCATCCCTCTGCAGCAGCCAAACCCAGTTTCTTCAAGGAGGAGGAAGTCAAGACCGTCATATCGCTGAAAGCCGAGACACATAACTTCCCCACTACCGTGGAGCCGTTCAACGGAGCGGCCACAGGCAGCGGAGGAGAGATCAGGGACCGTATCGGAGGCGGCAAGGGCTCCTTCCCCATTGCAGGTACTGCCGTCTATATGACCTCATACCCGCGCATTGACAGCGGAAGGGACTGGGAAGCCCGCCCTCCGCGCAAATGGCTGTACCAGACACCCGCCGAGATTCTGGTCAAGGCATCCAACGGAGCCTCCGACTTCGGCAACAAGTTCGGCCAGCCACTTATCTGCGGCTCTCTCCAGACATTCGAGCACACGGAGCAGGATCCTGACGGAGCCGAGCGCAAATACGGCTACGACAAGGTCGTCATGCTGGCAGGAGGTGTAGGCTTCGCCAAAATGGCCGATGCAGCCAAGGACCGTCCGTCCAAGGGCGATGACATCATCCTCCTCGGCGGTGACAACTACCGCATCGGCATGGGCGGAGGAGCCGTATCCTCCGTAGCCACCGGAGAATACGACAATTCCATAGAGCTGAATGCCATACAGAGAGCCAACCCCGAGATGCAGAAGAGGGTGTACAATGCGATACGCTCGGTGGCCGAGAAGGAGCACAACTCCATCATATCGATTCACGACCACGGTGCCGGCGGCCACCTGAACTGCCTGTCCGAGCTGGTGGAGGAAGTCGGCGGTGACATAGACATATCCAAACTGCCGATAGGCGACCCTACCCTGTCCGACAAGGAGATTATCGGCAATGAGAGTCAGGAGCGCATGGGACTCGTAATGAAAAAGTCCGACACTGAGGAACTGCGCAAGATAGCCGAAAGGGAAAGAGCTCCGTTCTACGTAATAGGCGAGGTCAGCGGCAAGGGCAACTTCACACTTAAGGACAGCCGCAACGGCAATGCGCCCATAGACTTGGAACTCAGTGACATGTTCGGGTCCACACCTAAGACTGTCATGCACGGCTCGTCTCCCAAAGGCGGGGCGGACGGACACGGAGGTTTCAGCAAGCTGGAGAAAGTGCCGTCATCCATGACTCCAGAGGAGCTGACAGAGGCCATAACGAAGGTGCTGATGCTGGAATCCGTTGCCTGCAAGGACTGGCTGACCAACAAGGTGGACCGTTCGGTTACCGGCCTGATAGCCTGCCAGCAGTGCTGCGGTGAGCTCCAGCTGCCTCTCAACGACCTGGGAGTTACCGCCATCGGCTATGACGATCCGGAGGGCATAGCAGTCTCAATAGGACATGCCCCTGTCGCTGCGTTGATAGACCCTGCAGCCGGTTCCCGGCTTGCCATTGCAGAGGCCCTGACCAACATCATCTGGACTCCGATAAAAGACAACATCTACGGCATATCCCTGAGCGCCAACTGGATGTGGCCCTGCCGGAACGAAGGCGAGGACGCACGTCTCTATTCGGCGGTACAGGGAGCCAGCGATTTCGCCATAGCCCTGGGCATCAATATACCGACCGGCAAGGACTCCATGTCCATGACTCAGAAATACCCTGACGGCGGGAAAGTTCTTTCGCCCGGAACGCTGATAGTCTCGGCCTCAGGCGAGAGCAAGAATGTCGGTGCGACCCTGCATCCTGTCATGAGGCAGGACAGCGGCACCACCCTGATGTATATCCCGTTCGTACATATAGATAAAGGTGAGGACAGTTTCCCGCTCGGAGGCTCTGCCTACGCCACCACTGTCAACAAGGTGGGCGCCAGGACTCCTGACATCTCTGATCCGGAATATTTCAAGACCTGCTTCAGTTCGCTGCAGGACGCCATGTTCAACTCCGTGGACAATCCGGTGGTGGCCGGACACGACATATCGGCCGGAGGTATGGTTACCGCCCTGCTGGAGATGTGCTTCGCCAATACGGGCGGCGGTGCGGACATAGACCTGAGAGAGTTCGCTTCTGCCGACATGCTGCTCTCCGAAGTCCCGGGAGTGATCGTACAGATCAAGGACTCGGGCAAGGAGGAGTTCCTGCGCAATCTCGGACAGGTAAAAGCCTATGAGATAGGCCGTCCTGCACAGGGACGCACTCTGAGGGTCCTCTACGGTGTCTCCGGACAGGAACTGGCTCTGGACATAGACGCCATGAGAGACAGCTGGTACCGCACCTCCTGGCTGCTTGACAGCATACAGACCGGAGAGAAGCCGGCAGCCGAGAGATACGCCAATTACAAGAAACAGCCTCTGACCTTCGCTTTCCCGAAGCACTTTGACGGGCGGTACACCATGCCGGCCGAGCGCAGGATCAAGGCGGCCATCATCCGCGAGACCGGCTCCAACGGCGACCGTGAGATGGCCTGGGCTCTGTACATGGCCGGATTTGCAGTAAAGGACGTACACGTCACCGACCTCGTATCGGGCCGTGAGACCCTGGAGGACGTACAGATGATAGTCTTCGTCGGAGGATTCTCCAATGCCGATACCCTGGGCTCCGCCAAAGGCTGGGCCGGTGCGCTGCTCTACAACGAGAAAGCCCGCACTGCCATCGAGCGTTTCTACGCCCGCGAGGACACCCTGAGCCTCGGAGTCTGCAACGGCTGCCAGCTGATGGCCGAGATGGGACTCATCACTCCCGAACACAAGGAACTGTCCCCGAAGATGAAGCACAATGAATCGCACAAATACGAGTCCGCATTCGTCGGGGTAACAGTTGAGAACTCCCCTTCCATCCTGCTGTCTTCACTGCAGGGCTCCAAGCTCGGAATATGGGTGGCCCACGGTGAAGGCCGCTTCTCATTCCCCAGACCGATAGAAGAATACAATATCGCTCTCAGATACAACTACAACGCCTATCCCGGCAATCCCAACGGCTCACCTGAGGCCGTAGCCGGAGTATGCTCCCCCGACGGCCGTCACCTGGCCATGATGCCTCACCCGGAACGCTGCCTCAGGCCTTGGAACTGGGCCTGGTATCCCGACAGGGACAGCGATACGGTGACTCCCTGGATTGAACTGTTCATAAACGGAAGAGTATGGCTGGAAAGACGCTGAAACGCTTCAAGAACGACTTTAGGAACACTGACAGCCACCCGGGGCGGCCGCCCAAGATATTTGTCCTGGACACCAATGTCATCCTGCATGACAGCCGCTCCATCTTCAACTTCCAGGACAACGACATCTACATCCCTGTAAGTGTCATCGAGGAGCTGGACAAGTTCAAGAAAGGCGACGACAACCTCGGTTATAACGCCAGGGCGTTTGTGCGGGAGCTGGACCGCATCTCGGACAATACCCTGTTCGACCAGGGCATCAGCCTCGGCAAAGGACGCGGTCACATAAAGATAGAGATGGGACACGGCTACACTCAGGCTATGAGGGACTCGCTGATAGACGACATCCCCGACCACCGCATCATAGCCACGGCCGTATGGCTGCGGGACAATACTCCCGACCGCAAGGTAATCCTAGTCACCAAGGACGTCAATATGAGGCTGAAAGCCAAGGCACTCGGCCTTATGGCGCAGGACTACCTCTCCGACAAGGTAGAGGAAAAAAGGGTAGTCAGGACCGAAAAGGAAGTGCTGACTGTACGGAATATGAAGGATTCCCTCATCCGCCGGATAGACTCGGACGCGGACGGAATCCCCTATTCGGAGCTCGGACTGCGGCGCAGACCTGCCTGCAACCAATACTACAGGATATTTGACAGTAACCGCAACGTGACCCTGGCCAGGTATGACAACCGGAGCCGCTGTATCGTCAAGGTAAGGCCACAGACAGCCTTCGGCATTGAGCCGCGCAACGACGAGCAGATCCTCGCCCTGGATGCCGTACTGAATCCGGATATCAAGCTGATAGCCCTGACAGGCCGGGCCGGCACTGGCAAGACCCTGCTGGCCCTGGCAGGAGCCCTGGCTCAGGCCGGCAGTTACGAGCAGATACTGCTCTCCCGGCCGGTGATTCCCCTTAAGAACCAGGAACTGGGTTTCCTGCCCGGCTCTGTGGAGAAAAAGATCAGTCCGTACATGCTGCCGCTGTTCGACAACCTGGCCGTCATCAAGAGCTGCTACGGCCCGGGCAGCAAGGAAGTAGCGCAGATCGACGACATGCTCAAGACGGAGAAGCTGCTCATCAATCCGCTGGCCTATATCCGCGGACGCAGCCTCGGCAACGTGTTCTTCATCGTGGACGAGTCCCAGAACCTGACTCCCCACGAGGTCAAGACCATCATCACCAGGGCCGGCGAGGGCACCAAGATAGTCTTCACGGGCGACATCTACCAGATAGATCAGCCTTATCTGGACTTCTACTCCAACGGCCTGACCCACCTGTGCGACAAGTTTTTCGGACAGAGCGTATTCGCCCACATCAACATGACCAGAGGAGAGCGCAGCGAACTTTCCGGCCTCGCCGACAAACTTTTATAGAAAGGCTGTTTTATGTTTTTCCGATTTTTACTATTTTTGCGCCTGACATATCAGACCAAATTTAACTAATTTTATATTCTATGTCAAACAAACGAGTTTATTTCTTTGGAGGTAAAGAGGCCGAGGGAAACGGTTCAATGAGAAACCTCCTTGGCGGCAAAGGTGCCAACCTCGCTGAGATGTGCACACTCGGAATGCCTGTTCCTGCAGGATTCACCATCACCACGGAGTGCTGCACAGAGTATTACAACCTGGGATGCAAATATCCCGCAGATCTGGAGAAGGAGGTCAATGAGGCACTTGCACGCGCAGAAAAGATGATGGGCAGAAAATTCGGGGACAAGGAGAACCCCCTCCTCGTATCCTGCCGCTCCGGAGCACGTTCCTCCATGCCCGGAATGATGGAGACTGTTTTGAATATCGGACTTTGCTCCGCAACCATACCAGGGATGATCGCAAAGACGCAGAATCCCCGTTTCGTATACGACGCATACCGCCGTCTGATCATGATGTACTCGGACGTGGTCATGGAAAAGGCCGAGGGCATCGAGCCGGCTGAAGGCCAGGGCATCAGGGTACAGCTTGACCGTATGCTCGGTGAGCTTAAGGCCAGAAAAGGCTACAAGAGCGACACAGACCTGACCGAGGAAGACCTCAAGCAGCTCTGCTCAGATTTCAAGGCCAGAGTAAAACAGGTACTCGGCAAGGAATTCCCCGACAATGCCTATGAGCAGTTGTGGGGAGGTATCGGAGCCGTGTTCAAATCATGGAACGGCAAGAGAGCCGTTGCTTACCGCCGCATTGAGGGCATACCCGACGACTGGGGTACTGCAGTGAACGTACAGGCCATGGTATTCGGCAACATGGGTGACAACTCAGCTACCGGTGTGGCGTTCTCACGTAACCCGGCGACCGGTGAGAACAAGTTCTACGGAGAATGGCTCATCAACGCACAGGGCGAAGACGTAGTCGCAGGTATCCGTACTCCCAACCCTCTGAACGAGGCCACCAAGAACGAGCATAACCGCAACCTCGCATCCCTTGAGACGGCCATGCCCGAAGTATACAAGGAACTGGACGATATCCAGAACCATCTGGAGCAGCACTTCAAGGACATGCAGGACATCGAGTTCACCATCCAGGACGGCAAGCTCTGGATGCTGCAGTGCCGTGTCGGCAAGAGGACAGGTCTGGCCGCTCTCAACATGGCAATGGACATGCTCCACGAGGGCCTTATCGACGAGAAGACAGCCGTCATGAGAGTGGCTCCCAGCCAGCTTGACGAACTCCTCCACCCTATCCTCAATCCTTCTGCTGAAAAGAAGGCCACAGTCATCGCACAGGGTCTGCCCGCAGGCCCCGGAGGCTCAGTCGGCAAGATAGTATTCACAGCTGAGGATGCCGTTGCAGCAGCCGCACGTAAGGAAAAGGTAATCCTCGTCCGCGAGGAGACCAATCCCGAAGACGTAGAGGGAATGCGTGCAGCCGACGGTCTGCTCACCGCACGCGGAGGTATGACATCACACGCGGCTCTCGTTGCCCGCGGATGGGGCAAATGCTGCATCGTAGGCTGCGACGCCCTGCATATCAACCTGGAAGCCAAGACCCTCACCATCAACGGCAAGACATATAAGGAAGGAGACGTATTCTCGCTCAACGGAAGCAAGGGCTTCGTATACGACGTACCCGTTGAGACCATGGACGCATCCGAGAATCCCCGCTTCGTAGAATACATGACCCTCGTGGACAAGTACCGCAGACTGGGTGTGCGCACCAACGCCGACACTCCCGAGGACGCTGCAAGAGCCCTCTCGTTCGGAGCCGAGGGTATCGGCCTCTTCCGTATAGAGCACATGTTCTACGGTGCTCATTCAGAAGCGCCTCTGTCCAAACTCAGAAAGATGATTCTCTCCAAGACTTACGAAGAGAGAAAGGCCGCGCTGGCAGAACTGGAGCCTTATATCAAGGATGCCGTAAAGAACACATTGAAGGTAATGGACGGCAAGCCCGTTACTTTCCGTCTGCTTGACCCGCCTCTCCATGAGTTCGTGCCTCAGACTCCCGAGAAAGAGGCTGAACTGGCCAAAGAGCTGGGTGTAAGCGTAGACGATATCGAGAAACGCGGCGAGAGCCTGCATGAGGTCAACCCCATGATGGGACACCGCGGAGTACGTCTGGGTGTCACATACCCCGAGATAAGCGAGACACAGTTCCGCGCTATCTTCAACGCCACTGCCGAACTGATCAAGGAAGGCCTCAATCCCAGACCTGAGATCATGATACCCGTCACCATCATCGTCCGCGAGCTCGACTTCCAGAAGAAGATCTGCGACCGCGTACACGACGAGGTGGAGAAAGCAACCGGAGTGACTATCAACTACCTCTACGGTACTATGATAGAGATTCCCAGAGCTGCTCTGCTGGCCAACTTCATGGCCAAGACGGCCCAGTTCTTCTCATTCGGCACCAACGACCTGACCCAGATGACATTCGGATTTTCCCGCGACGACATCGGTGCCTTCATGAACGACTACCTGGAGAACAAGCTTCTCGATGCCGACCCGTTCCAGACTATTGATATCGAGTCGGTCGGCAAGCTGATAGATATAGGCGTACAGGGCGGACGGAGCACCAACCCGAAACTGAAAGTGGGTATCTGCGGCGAGCACGGAGGAGATCCCGCATCCGTAGAGTTCTGCCACAAGATCGGCATGGACTATGTGTCCTGCTCTCCTTTCAGGGTACCTATCGCACGTCTGGCTGCGGCGCAGGCTGCCATCAAGGCTGACAAATAAAGCGATTGTTCCCATATTTTAAAGCCGATCTCAAATGAGGTCGGCTTTTTTTGTCACAATATCCAAATTCTTGCATATTTTACGTATCTTTGTTGTAATATATGATGATAATATCATAAATTCATATAATATGAAACGTTTTCTTTTATTTATTCTGACATCTGCCATTGCCTTTACATGTTCCGGGCAAGGCCGTATCATAGAAAAAAGCGACAACAAGCGGCCCGTCTGGGTCAAACGAGACAACACTGACATCCTTAAGTATTCAATCACAGTCAGTTCAGAAAGCATTACAAGTGTTGATGACGCTAAGAACAAAGCCTTCGAGGCCCTCAAATCTTCAATAATCAATACTGTAACCAAATACATGATGAATACGGACATCGACGGACGCAGCCAGGAATGGATCAGACAAGAGGTTGAAAACTCTGACTATATCAAAAACATTTCAGAAACCACATCTGTTGATACATATTGGGAACACAGAAAAGTTAAAGGTGAGGATATCTATATATACTACATATTGTATGAATTCAATGATTTTGAAAAAAAGAAAATCGTCCTTGAAATAGACAGCAAGAACAGTTCTGCAATAGATGAATTAAATAAACTTTAAGAATATGAGAACTATAAGAATCATCGCTGCACTCACTTTTTGCATCATTGTATCCATTCCGGCTTTAAGTCAGAAATATACCCCAAAGAATTCCCGTAATTATGAAATCATAAACTTAGAATCCGGAACAAACACAAAAACATTTAAAATATATGTTATTGAAAAAAATGAACGCAAGGCAATATCTCTTGCAAAAAAAGCCGCTGTAGAAGTATGTATCTTCAGAGGTCTGCCTTCGTCAGGTGCAGTAAGTGGGACTCCAGCCCTTTGCAGCAGTGCGGATGCACAGAAATACGCAGATTATTTTGAGCGCTTTTTCACACCTGGAGGACAATATCTCCAATATGTCAACACAACTTCCGAAGGCCGCTTGTCCGGCAATGATAAATTAAAAGTAAAAGGAGGCTGGAAAATAGGCCTTACAGTACAGATACTGTATAACAATCTCAGGAACGACCTTCAGGACGCCGGTGTAATCAGATCCCTCAGTTCAGGCTTTTAGGAACTTCAATCAACATGCAATCAATACAGATATGAAAAGAATCATACTATCGGCATTAATGCTCTTTTCAGCAGCCACGGCTTTCTCTCAGGCGAGAAAGCCCATCATTATGGTTATTCCCAGTGACATATACTGCACCAGAGCGGGATATGTCACTACCTATCAGGATGAGAGCGGAAACACTCAGACCGCAGCAGATTACAGCAAGGCTTTCCTCAACGATGAGAATCTCCGTCTGGCGATATCGGAGATGTCCAGCATCATGACCGAGAGAGGGTTTCCTCTCAAAGACCTGGAACAGACTCTCAAAAGCATGGAGAACCAGCAGGCTGAAGCAGCATTGTTCTCAGGTGCAGGCGGAGGCTCAATATACGAGTCTCCTCTTGACAAACTGAAGAGAACGGCTAAAGCCGACATCATCCTGGATCTGGATTTCAGCGTACACACCAGCGGTCCGAGAAAATATGTATCTTTCAACCTCAGAGGTCTTGATGCCTATACCAATAAAATTATCACATCAGCATCAGGAGACGGTGCTCCTTCAACAGCAGCGTCTGTCGGATTACTGATTGAGGAAGCGGTCCTTAACTATATGGACTCATTTAACGCTGCCCTGCAGGCACACTTCGACGATATGTTCGCCAACGGACGCGAAGTGATCATCTCAGTGAGGATGACGGAGAACTGCCCTGTCACCATGTACGATGATTTCGATTTCATGGGAGAGATCGTGACTTTGTCTGACATCATAGACTGGTGGATGGACGAGAATACAGTCAACCACAGATTCTCAAGAGCAGGTGGCGGAGACTACTATACTGATTATGAGCAGGTGCGCATCCCGCTTTACAAGACTGTCCTTGGAAAGGAAAGAGCTATCGACACCCGTTCATTTGCCATGGACCTGGCCCGTTTCCTCAGCAAGGAGCCTTTCAACCTGCCTTTCAAGATCAATGAGAGAGGCCTTGGCAATGTATGGATTGTCTTAGGTGATTAATTTAAAACACTTTTTATATGAAAAAGATTCTAGCAACTATATCCGCTGTCCTGCTGGCAGTCTTCTCTGCTTCGGCTCAGGAACCCATGGAAGAGCAGGACAGACTCAACATAGGTGTCGAGCGGCCCACAGGCGTCGCATACGACAACGCGGCGCAGACTCTCAGAAATAATCTCGTCCAGGCTTTCGTCCTGAACGGGGTCTCAGCAGTAGACAGCCGCTTCACTACAGTGACAAACGTAGTGGAACTCTCCAAGGACGTTACTTCAAGTGCCCCGGTAATGTATATCACAGAACTGGAAATGTCCATCTTTGTAATCGACCTGTACACCGGCACAATCTTCGGACAGACTTCCTTCACTATCAAGGGAGTCGGAGACAGTGAGGGTGCCTCATACATGGATGCTATCCGTAACGTCAAGGCCCGCAATCCGAAACTGCGCACTCTTATAACCGGGACCAAGGACAAGATATTCGCCTATTTCGATGCGGAAAGCGATCAGATATTCAACCGTATAGACGCGCTTATCGCATCAGGGGACTATAAAGCCGCCATGATAGAGGCCAATGCCATACCACGCTCATGCGCAGACCTCTACAACAAAGTAAGTCAGCGCATTGCCACTATACCCGCATCGGCCATAGCCGGGCTGACCATAGACAGAGGCCTTGTGGACGGCTATTACTTCTCCGGTTCCAGAGATGCCAGGATCGATCAGATTTTAAACTAAACTGCATAAAACTATGAGACGTATTATTACCATACTGCTTTTTGCCATGACAGCTGCTGTGGCCACATACGCGCAGAAAGCACAGTACAAAGTCGAGGAGTCCAGTGCCAAGAAGATGCCCGAATGGGTCCTGTCCACTGAGAAAGATTATCTCATCGTGACTGCGACAGGCGGTGATATCGAAGAGGCTAAGGCAGCCGTTCTCGAAAGTGTAAAGACACAGATAGCCCAGAGCATCGCCACCCGTATCGTTGCCGAGTCCAATCTCCAGACCTCGGCATTCGAGAGCGGAGACAGCTTCTCCAAAAGTCAGAGCCTGGAGACTTCCGTCATGTCCAGAACAGCGAAACTGCCGTTTATCGGAGAGATATCTCTCTCCAAAGCAGCTGACTATTACTGGGAAAGAAGGTACTACCGATCCACCGGCAGATATGATTATTTCTACGCTGTGAAATACCCTTTCAGCGACTTCGAGATGAGACAACTCGTCACCGACTACCAGCTTTATGACAAAGAGCTCAACGAGAGACTCGCGAAGTTCGGGACAGATCTGGACTTCGTGTCTTCTATCGAGGAGATCGGAGAAAACATCAACAATCTCAGGGTATTTCTCAATGAGTTCGACGTACAGGATCCCAGATACAATCAGGTTCAGATCCTGTCCAACCGCTACCGCGAGCTCTACGACCAGATCACCATCGACTGGTTTCAGGAGAAAAAAGGCATCGTAGTGGCCAATCTCACATTAGGCGGGCGCGGCATCTCCACAAGTCAGAGACCCGTACTAAGGTCCAACTGCGCATCTCAGATAACATCCTCATTCGAAGGCAATGCCCTTGTCATAAGATACAATGACGACAACTGCTACGACGAGGACGAGAACTACATAGACCTTAGACTGAAAGCCGGCAACAAATACATCTCCGAACGGATATTCTTCAAGAGCACTGTGGACATATCCCTCACCGGCATCGTCTCCGACGCAGCCACAGGAGAGCCTGTCGCCTATGCCAGACTTACTCTGATTCCAAGCGGGAAGACTGCAACGACCGGCAGGAACGGTATGTTCGTCTACAATGACCTGTCCTCCGGAAACTATTCCATCCAGGCCGTAAAAGCCGGTTACAAGACAGTGGAAGTTCCTGCGTCCGTAATGTCCGGCAGCACTGTAAGAGCAGACATCGTCATGACTCCTGACGGAAGTGCGGACACTTACACCCCGCCTGCCCCTGTAACGGCAGAGAAGCCTGTAACAGTTCAGACTGAGCAGCCGGTCGTAAAGCAGGAACCGGGGAAGGATCCGATAAACACAGTCCGCAACGGTCTGGCGGCCTATTTCCGGTTCAACGGCACGACCCGCAGCGAGGTATCCGCTATCCAAGGAACCCCTGTCAACGGTCCTCAGTATACAGTTGACAGTCAGGACGGGACTAAGGCCATAGCTCTCAGCTCCCTCGATCTCAGCCAGATATCGTTCCCCAAGCCGATGATTGCCTATCCGGCCGGCAACTACAGTATATCATTCTGGATGAAAGGATTCTCAAACGGTCACGTGTGGTCCATGGCCTGCGGCGATTACAGGTACAACTACCCCAAGCTCACCATAAAGGAAGGACAGTTCTACATCAACAACCGCTTTGACTACAACGGTTCCAGCTTCACACATCCTCAACTCGACTACAACTGGCATTTCATAGCAATAGTGGTCAAGACAGAGAATAATGAGACTACAGCCGGACTTTATATCGACGGTGTACTCGTGGACTCCATCTCACTTGCCGGCTCGGCCTCGCAGCCCTGTACTAAGTTCCTTCTGGGCGGAGAGAGCGAGTCTGGGGACAATGCAATCGATTTCTACATTGACAATCTGAGAGTCTACAGTTCCAGAGCACTGTCCGACGAGGAAGTGGCTCAGATATACATGTCAGAGAAATAAGAAAGTTATCTTTTACGATAATGTCTGGAATCTCCCCATTGGCCGTAGCCGATGGGGATTTTCATTTCCCGCAGACGCTGTTCGGTTCTGGAAGATGAGATGGCAGCATCCTCTCCTACCCCTGGTTTGTTCTGGTATATCTGATACTCCTCCCTCACTTCCGAAAGTGTCAGATTGGGCATTAGCACATTGGCTCCGGCCATTATAGCTCTTTCCCTGCCATCGGGCACTATGGCCTGCATGGCAGTAGTGGCCGCGATATTGATATCCGGCATAAGCAGCCGCAGCAGAGCGACCATCCTCAATGACAGATCAAGTCTTCTCTCCAGATCCGGAATCAGATGTCTGCAGGCGTACAGCGGTGTCTCCGAGTGCTCCAGATACGGTCCCATACCGCACATATCGATGTCCATCTCCTTGAAAAAGAGCAGGTCATCGGCAAGATTTGCTGCTGTCTGGAACGGAAGTCCTATCATAACCCCTGTGCCTACCTGATAGCCGCACTTGCGCAAATCCCTGAGGGCCTGCACTCTCGTCTCGTAACTATGAACTGCGTCCACAGGATGGATCTTCTCGTACAGTTCCCTGATAGAGGACTCTATCCGCAGCAGATACCGATGGGCTCCGGCCTCATACCACTCCCTGTACACCTCTTCCGTCTGCTCTCCCAGCGACAGGGTTATGCCCAGAGGCCAGCGGCGCTTGATCTCCACCAGCAGCGAGGTTATCTTGTCTATGAATTTACGGTCAGTACGCTCCCCGCCCTGTATTACCATTGAGCCGTACCCCTGCTCAGAAGCAAAAGCCGCAGCCTCCAGCACTTCCTCCGATGTCAGCTCATACCTGCCCGTGTTCAGGTTATCCCGCCTTATGCCGCAATACAGGCAGTTTTTGCGGCAGATATTGGATATCTCCACCAGACCGCGCAGATATACATTCTCTCCCACTGTCTCTTTCTTGACCCTGTATGCCTCAGAATACAGCGCGGAGGCTACTTCCGGAGAATCATCCTCCAGACAGGAGATTAAGGCCTCTCTGTCCAGATTCCTCATAGCAGCAACGGTTTAAGGGCCCTTTCGTAGATACCTTTCATATAGGATATGGCCATACCGTAATTGGACACAGGTATGCCTTTCTCTATGGCCGGCAACAGACGGGAGAAGAGCTGACGCCTGGTAATCATGCAGCCGCCGCACTGCAGCACCAGCGCATAGTCCTCTATGGGACGGCTGACCGCATCCAGACCGCCCACCACGTCGAACTCCAGCCTCTTTCCGGTGAACCTGCGCATCAGTGCCGGAATCTTCACCCTTCCGATATCATCGCACGAGGCATGATGAGTACATGACTCCAATATCAACACCCTGTCCCCGTCCTTAAGAGCACTTATCTTCGGAGTGCCCTTGCAGTAATCCTCGAAACAGCCCTTGCTGCGCGCCAGAAGCATACTGAAACTGGTAAGCGGCACATTCTCCGGAACTACAGCCGCCACTTCGCTGAAAGCCTGGCTGTCAGTAACTACAAGAGAGAACTCCCTGCCGTCGCTGAACAGACCGGCAAGTCTGTCCGGCTGCACCACAGTGACTACTGCCCCGATATCCAGCAGATTGCGTATCGCATTGACCTGAGGCAGGATCAGCCTGCCGGTAGGAGCCTCGCTGTCTATTGGACACACCAGCAGGACATGCTGTCCGGGACACACAAGTCCGTCAAACATAGGCCTCTCACTGTAGCGGGATGCAGAAACACTCTTTATCATCCTCTCTGTCAGCATACGCACCTCTTCTTCCAGCTCAGAAGCAGGCAGTGCAGTGGAAAATTCCACGGTCTCCGTCCCGGATATCTCCTCGACTCTGGCCTTAAGAGCATCGTCAAGCATACCCATATCGGATTTATTGTGAACCGGGATTACGGGCAGGGCATAGCGGGCAAAGAGCCGCAGCATACCCTCCTCATATTCCCCGAACGCATCTCCGGTAAAAACCAGAAGAGCCAGATCTATCTGAGCTGCGACCGACTCGCTTCTGGCGACCCTCATCCGTCCAAGATTTCCCTCATCGTCTATACCGGCTGTATCAATCAACACACAAGGTCCCAGTCCGAATATCTCGATCCGCTTCCGCACGGGGTCCGTAGTGGTTCCCGGAGTATCCGAGACTATCGCTACATCCTGGCCGGCAAGAGCATTGATTATAGAGGATTTTCCGACATTTCTCCTTCCGAAAATGCCAATATTCAGCGTACTCATATAACTTTCCAGATTTCAAAATGGCAAAAATATATCATTTCTCATAAATTTAAACGACTTATGAATCTTTATTGCTATCTTTGGAGGATGAGAAATTGGTTTCTGACACGGATATTGCAGTGGAAAGCCCTTAAGAAGATAGACAATCCCCACAAGGGCAGATATGTCTCTTTAAGCTCAGCCCGCAGGGTCGGTTTCATCGTAGACGCATGCATTCCAGGAACGGCTGAGGCTGTACATGTACTCAAAAAGGAACTGACGGGACGAGGCATCGCATACACCGGCATCTGCATAGATTCTGGCAAAGAGCCACTATACGACAAGGAGATTGCCGCAGACTCATGCATATCCATCATTAGGCGTAAAAACACAAACTGGTACGGAGTCCCTAAGCCGGATATGCTGACTCCGTTTATCGGACAGCCTCTGGATATACTCTTGGATCTGACATCCGGCAAACGTCTTTTTCAAGCTGACTATATCATCAAAAGATCAACTGCAGCACTCATCATCGGTGTGGACACATCACCGACATCACAATACGACATGATCGTCAGCTGTAAGGATGAAGATACTACCGAAACAGAGCTTGTAAAGAACATTATCAAATATCTGACAACAATACACTAAAACAATTATGAGAAAGTTTTCCTCATACGCGATGATTACCCTCAAAGGCATCGGCATGGGTGCCGCAGATGTAATTCCAGGAGTTTCCGGAGGCACAATAGCCTTCCTGACAGGCATCTATGAAGAGCTGCTGGGTTCCATCAAATCCATCAACACACAGGCATTCAAACTGCTTTTCACAGGCAGGATCGGACAGTTCTGGAAGCACATCAACGGCAACTTCCTGATATCATTGATACTGGGTATCGGCATCAGTTTCTTCTCACTGGCAAAGCTGATGCAATATCTGATGGCCAACGAACCTATTCCCCTATGGTCCTTTTTCTTCGGTCTCATTATTGCTTCTGCAATACTGATACTCAAGGATATAGACCTTACCAAGATAAAGCATCTGCTGGCCCTTGCTCTAGGTACAGCAGCCGGAGCCGCCATCTGTCTGATCTCCCCTACCGAGACACCGAATGACCTATGGTTCATCTTCCTTTGCGGAGCCATAGCCATCTGCGCGATGATATTGCCCGGCATATCCGGCAGTTTCATCCTCCTGCTGCTGGGCAAGTACGAATATATGCTGAAGGCACTCACCGATCTCAATATAGTGCTGATCATCACCTTTGTCATAGGTGCCGCCATAGGTATAGTCTCTTTCTCCCACTTCCTGACATGGCTGCTGAAAAAATACCATATAACCACTATAAGCGCACTGGCAGGCATCATGATAGGTTCACTGGTAAAAGTATGGCCGTGGCAGTTCCAGCACGACGGAGTCTCCATGCCGGTCCTGCCCTTCGACGAGCGCATACAGACAGGTGTGCAGAGTATGATAGAGGCCGGCAAAAGCGTCGGAGACATAACAAAATACTCAGGCCACATAGGTCTTGCGGTACTCTTCGCTCTCATCGGCGTCGCACTGGTGCTCATACTTGAGCTGGCGGCCAACAGGACACGGAAAAAACAGGAACAGGCACAATAAAACAACTATTCAGCCATAAGAACTGTAAGAAAGATATTAACAGGGATTCTGATCCTGATATGCGTTATCCCCTTCGCCGGTTATGTGGCCCTGCAGTTTCCCGGACTGCAGACCAGGATAGCGCAGAGGGTGGTTGCTGCTATTGAGCCGGGCATAAACGGGAAGATAGAGGTAGGACGGATCTCCATAGTATTTTTCAACAAGATCATGGCCTATGATATCAGTGTTACCGGAACGCCAGGGGATACTCTTGCTGCATTTGATAAACTCTCCATTACCATCTCGCCCGGAGAATTGTTGAAAGGCGACCTCACTATAGACAGGATGCTCATTGAAAACGGATGTTTCAATTTTATTCAGGAAAAGCCGCACTATTCCAATCTCAACCGCATATTCAACTATTCCCCCACACCGGACTCTCTTAAAAGTCCCTTCCGGATACCGGACATGTCTATTGACGAGCTTGTCTTGCGCAACATGAGGTTCTCAATGCTCAATCCGAAAAAGGATACTGTACCGGTTAAAACAGGTCAAATGAATTTTAATAACTTGGCTGTAAGAGACATCAATGCCAAATTCAACAGAATCCGGATACACGACAACACCATCTCCTGCAGAATAAGAGACCTCAGCTGCCGGGAACAGTCCGGATACGAACTCCGCTCCCTTGCCGGATACTTCTGCCTCGACTCCTGCAGGACAGCTATAGAGAATCTGCATCTGAAAGATACCTGGTCCGATATCAATGCCCGTTATCTGTCCTTCGGCTATAACAGCGGAAAAGACCTTAATGACTTCATTAACAAAATCGTACTCGGTGTGGATTTCGACAACGCAGTTCTGAATTTCAAAAGTCTGGGATATTTCGCCAGCAGCCTTCAAGGCAACGGGACCGAATTGATAATCACCGGAGAAGTGACGGGGCCTGTATGCAGATTAAGAACAAACGACCTGATACTCACGTCCGGAGACAGCACTCTGATTCACATAGGAGCCGATATTACAGGGCTACCTGATATTGACCGCACCATATTTGACTTGGACATCAAGAGGATAAGCACAGTCTCCCCCGAACTGTCCTGTATAGTGGCGGCATTCAGTCACAAAGCCAATACCATACACAAGTTTATACCGGACACCAGAATAAATCTGAACGGAGAACTGAACGGGACATTGTATGACTTGAGTTCCAACGGGAAGATTACATCTTCCGACGGTGACATAGCATATTCCGCACAACTGTTCAGAGACAGTGTCCTCAACAGCACAAACCTAAGCACGACCCTGAATGTCAATGGCCTCGATATAGGGAAACTGATAAACAACAGCACTTTCGGAGAAGTAGACCTGACGGCCGGACTCCATGCCAGCCTCAGAGGGCCCGGTGATGGAGGCATAACGGCCAACCTTGACTCACTGCGCATCTCCAGAATGAGCATAAAGGGTTATGAGTATTCCGGCATTGCTGTCAACGGAGAAATGCAGAACAATATGGCAAATGTCAGGATGATCAGTCACGACATGGCTTTCCCGATGATGTTCCAGAGCATCATCCATCTGGACAGCATCAACGGACCAAAGCGGATCCAACTGTTCATGGATGTGCCTTACGCTGACTTGATGGCCATGAATATCGTCAACAAGGGCAGCATCTCCAACATGGGCATAACTGCCGGTGCAGACCTCCGGTTTACAGACCGCAGCATACTCGGCAACGTCCTTCTGGACAACATCAGCTACGCCAATGACAACGGACGGTACCATATAGATTCACTGTATATCAGGTCCGCCATCCTGGAAAACCGCAATATAATTACGGTAAAGTCCCCCATATTCAATGCAGACTACTCCGGAACAGGAGCTCCGTCAGCTCTGCTGGAACGGCTGAAACTGGCGGTTAGAGGAAATGCCCTGGCCGATGCCGTCAAAGTGGACACCACCATAACAAACAGCTCCGAAGGACGTTATGACTTTCACCTGAGGACGTATGACATGTCCCAGATATGCGAAATCATGATGCCTGGACTGCACATTGCGGACAGCACTACCGTAAATATGAGGCTTGACAATGACAATACCTTGGATTTCAACGCCCAGTCAGCATCCGTCTCATTCGGGACAAAATCCGGAAAAGAAGTGGCATTAAGCGACATATCGCTGGCTTCAGACAATCTGTTCGGAAGTACTGAAGCACTCCTTTCCATAGGCAGAGTCAACTCCGGTAACATCCTGATGGACAATTTATGCCTGCATATGGATGAACGGGACAATACTCTGCGTACTACACTGTCCTTCAATAATGCTGACACCACTTACATCAATCTGGCCGCGGGCATCAGCATGAGCCGTAACTCAAATGAGATGCTGACCACCAGGATTCTCCTCGACAGTTCCGAAATCAACATCAGAGGACACAGATGGCATATTGCTCCCGCATCCGTTCTCATATCCGACAGATACTACAACATACAGGGGCTGGAACTTACCGGAGACACAGACCGCCTGAACATAACAGGCACTGTATCAGAAAATCCGGAAGAGAATATATCTCTGACCGTAGACAACATGGATCTGTCTGTGCTCAACTCATTCACTACTGCCGGACTGAACTTGAACGGATATCTGACCGGAAAGTTAAGCCTGTTCAACTTCTTTTCAGGCATGAGCGTATCTATGGAGATGGCCGGCAAGAGCCTGAGCATCTTCGGGAAAGACCTCGGCGATCTCGAGATACTAAGTCAGAGAGACATTTCCAAAAACCGCTTCAATATCCTGGTCAACAATTACATCGGAGACACCAATCCGATAAATGTCAGCGGATATTACATACCGGGACGGAACTACATGAATCTTCGCCTGCTGCTGAGAGAACTGCAGCTAAGTTACCTATCCCCGGCGCTGAAAGAGATTCTCAGCATAGACAGCGGCAGTGTTAGCGGAGACATCAATATATCCGGCCAGCCTGACCAGCTGGTTGTCATAAGTGAGAGCTGCCGTCTGGACTCTGTAATCTTTACTCCTGCTTTTACTAAAGTTCCTTACATAGCGGATGGTCCTGTCATCTTTTCCCAAAGAGGCATAGAACTTAACAATCTTAACATTTTCGATTCGAAGGGAGCAAAAGCAGTTCTTAACGGAAACATCGTTCACAACTCATTCAGAAATATATACCTCGATGCAGGACTGACTTTCAACAACCTCATGTGTCTTAACACCACTGCTCACGACAACAGTCAATTTTACGGCACAGCCTATGCGTCAGGCAATGTCTCCATATCAGGATATACAGACAATCTGCTAATAGACGCGCAGGTAGCCACCAATGACAACTCCTCAGTCCACATACCTCTGTCCTCCGCGTCATCAGCAACAACTACTGACCTGATCTCTTATACGGATTTCCGGCTTCCGGAAGACTTCACCGACATGGCCGACACCCCAACCGGTTCTGAGAACAGGGCCGGAAACCGCAGCAATATAGAGATAAGGGCCATGGCCAGCATCACCCAGGGTACCGAACTGCTGGTGGAGATGAACAAACAGTTCGGCGGCACTTTGAAATGCACCGGAAACGGAGAACTGGAACTCACATTCAATCCGTCCAGAAATATCTTAGACCTGCGCGGTGACTACACCGTAGCGGACGGCAGCTATCACCTTACACTGTCTGCGATACAGTCCAGGGACTTTACTCTGGACGAAGGTGGTAGCATAGCTTTCAACGGAGACATCAAGAACACGAGTCTGAACGTAGGCGCGACCTACCGGACAAAGGCCTCCATATCCACACTTATATCCGACACTACTTCAGTGGGCAACAGACGCAATGTAGACTGCGGCATACAGCTGCAGGGCTCCCTGAGCAATCCGGAAGTGTCTTTCTCCATAGACATTCCCGACCTGGACCCCATCACAAAGGGAAGAGTCGAAAGTGCACTGAGCACTCCGGACAAAGTCCTCAAGCAGGTCATGGCCCTGCTGATATCCGGCAGCTTCGTACCTGACGAGCAGTCCGGCATCGTAAACAATTCCACCATACTGTATTCAAACGCCAGCGAGATTCTGTCCAACCAGTTCAACAACATATTCCGGCAGCTGGACATTCCGCTTGACTTAGGACTCAATTACCAGCCCGGAACAGCCACCGGCGGGAAAGACATGTTCGATGTGGCTATCTCCTATCAGGCATTCAACAACAGACTGATCATCAACGGTAATCTTGGAAACAGCGAGACATCGTCCAACTGGGCCGGCGACTTTGAGGCCGAGATCAAGGTAGACCGACAGGGCAAGTTGCGCGTCACTCTATTCACCCGTTCGGCCGACTCTTACTCCAATTACCTGGACAACACCCAGCGAAGCGGCTTCGGTATGACCTATCAGGACGAGTTCGACACATTCGGGGACTTTCTGAGGAACATATTCTACTCCCGCAAGCGCAAGGAAGAATACGAACTGCAGCTCATGAAAGAAGCCGAAGAGGAGTTGGAAAAAGAGGCGGCGGAGGCCAATATCAGGAAAGAGAATGTCATGAAACCGAAGGAAGATCCGATGAACCTCTCCGAAGAGACCGGCTACGTGGAATATCAGGCCGAGAACTGAACTAAGAGATATCAGGGCAGAGTCACGCGGACTATCTTTCCTATCCTGTCCTTGTCAAACGGTTCCTCCACCTTAATATAGTTGCGGGTGTAACCGAACATCTTCCCGCCCTTGGACTTGCTCTCGAACAGCACTTCCTCCTCACGTCCGCTGTTTTCCCTGCAGAAAGCCTCATAGAATCCCGATGACATCTCCTCCAGGACTTCCACCCTATGGGTCTTGACTATTTCGGGGACCTGGTCCGGCATCACGGCTGCAGGCGTACCGGAACGTCGTGAATAGGGAAATACATGGATAAAGGCCGGCTTTATCTCTCTTAGAAAATCACAGGTAGCCTCAAAATCACTGTCTGTCTCCCCTGGGAAACCGACTATCACGTCTATACCGAAGAAGACACGCTCCATCCTCTCACGGATATAGGCTATCTTCCGCTTGAAAAAGCCGGTATCGTAACGACGGGCCATCCTGCGCAGCACGGCATCGCATCCGGACTGCAGCGGAATGTGGAAATGCGGCAGGAACTTGGTACCGGAGGCTATCCAGTCCACAATCTCCGGCCTGAGCAGATTGGGTTCTATAGACGAGATACGGTAACGCTCAATTCCTTCCACATCGTTGAGCCGCTGAAGCAACCCTAGGAAACTCTCCCCTGTCCTGCGTCCGTAGTCACCGGTATTGACACCAGTAAGCACTATCTCCCTGATACCCGCAGCGGCAATCTCCTCCGCCTGGGAGACCAGCATGTCCGACGGCAGACTGCGGCTGCATCCTCTTGCATAAGGAACAGTGCAGTAAGAGCACTTGTAGTCACAGCCGTCCTGTATCTTCAGAAAAGACCGGGTACGTTCTCCCGTGGAAAAGGCCGGATAGATTACCTGTACGCTGTCTATGTCCGTCACGTCAGCCGCAGCCTTACCTCGTCGGCCTGACGAGAGCAGACACTCCACCTCATCCACCACAAGGCCCTTGCTTTGAGCACCCAGCACTATATCCACTCCCTCCATTGAAGCGATATACTCCCCCTGCAGCTGTGCATAGCATCCTATCACAGCTATAATGGCCTCTGGAGAGCGGCGGTGCAGACGGCGGATAAGATTGCGGTCCTTCTTGTCACTGTGCTCCGTAACCGAACATGTATTGACGACGTAGATATCCGCCTCCTC
Organism: uncultured Bacteroidales bacterium; assembly: GCA_944326225.1. Taxonomy (GTDB): domain Bacteria; phylum Bacteroidota; class Bacteroidia; order Bacteroidales; family UBA932; genus Coprenecus. The sequence goes on from CALVDI010000009.1 coordinate 37,161, forward strand.
CGTATGAGAGACCACCTCATACCCCCTGCGGGCGAACTCACGGGCCACAGTCGAGCTCTCGGCATAGTTGAGCTTGCATCCCAGCGTATGTACGGCCACCCTCATCGTCATAGACTCATGGTTACTCTTGATGCACCGACCTCTCCGCCCAAAGGAGGATTGAGCTTGGATATGGACACCGTCGCACTTGTAATCTCCGGAAACATCCTTCGGAAATGCCTGAGTATCCTGCCGGCCACATGCTCCAGCAGATTGGACGGCACGGACATCTCCTCCTTGACGATATTGTATATCAGTTGATAATTAAGGGCATCCTCAAGATCATCGCTTTCACTGGCCGCTGTCATGTCCGTCTCGGCCGCGAAATCCACTATAAAGTAATTGCCTATGGTCTTCTCCTCGGCGAAACAGCCGTGATGGGCGAAGAATCTCATGCCGCAAAGCTCTACTTTTCCCATATTATGCTAGAATTAAAAATACTGTAGGTTTCTTTGATATAGTCAGTGGACAGCGTCTCCATTCCGCGACAGTCCTGGTACGTATGGACTGATCCGGCAAAGTGATATCGGACGCCACACAGATCCGGGTGGACGGTCCGCACACAGCGAGAATATCCTGAAAGAGCGAATCGCTCCGGTAAGGTGTCTCTATCATAATCTCTGTCTCGGAATATTTTCTGGACCTGGATTCCAGCTCCCTGAGCCTCTTACGGCGCTCCTCGCCCTTTACCGGGACATATCCTGCAAAGGCAAAGCACTGACCGTTCATACCCGAGGACATCAGGGCCATCATAAGTGAGGACGGACCGGAGAACGGTATCACCTCCACATCCGCCTTGTGCGCCAGAGCCACCAGCGCTGCACCCGGATCCGCCACGGCCGGCAGACCGGCCTCGGATATAAGCGCCATCTCACCTACTGACTCCAGCACCTTGAAGATGCCTTCTATATCCTCCTGCGAAGAATGTTCGTTTATCTCGTAGAACGACAGCGAGTCCACCATTCCTCTGAAACCGATACTGGACAGATACCTGCGGGCACTGCGGATATCCTCCACAGCGAAATGCCTTACATGCGCTATGCTGGAGAATACATGCGGTGGAATCACCTCCTGAGGAGGATTGTCGCCCAAAGGGGCCGGAACTAGATAAAGTCTGCTGCTCATAATTTAATTTACAAAATTACGCAAAAATCCCTATCTTTGGGGTGCTATGGCCAACAAAATAGAATTTCTGGGCACAGGTACCTCCCAGGGCGTGCCCATGATAGGATGCAACTGCGAAGTGTGCCGCTCCGACGACTTCCGCGACAAGAGACTAAGAACCTCAGCCTACATAGAATACGAGGGGCTCAGACTGGTAATCGACGCAGGCCCTGATTTCCGGCAGCAGATGCTCCGGAGCGGGATAAAGGAACTTGACGCGGTGCTTCTCACCCACATGCACAAGGACCACACCGGCGGGCTAGATGATGTCAGGGCTTACAACTACTTCATGCACAAAGGTTTTCCCATATATGCCGAAGCCAGTGTCCAGGAATCTCTCAAAAGAGAATACGCCTATGCATTCGGAGACCACCGCTATCCCGGAGTGCCGGACTTCATCCTCCACACCATAGACGAGCATCCATTCAATATCAACGGAGTGGAGATCATCCCCGTCCGCGCCATACATTACAGGCTCCCGGTACTCGGATTCCGTTTCGGCAGACTGGGCTACCTTACCGACGCAAACTGCATATCGGAAGAGTCCATTGAAAAGTTCAAGGGCGTGGATGTCTTCGTAATCAGTTGTATCAGAAAGGAGAAACACATCTCTCACTTTTCCCTAAGCGAAGCCATTGATGTATGCAATAAAGTAGGAGCACGCAGGTCTTTCCTCACACACCTTTCCCATCAGCTGGAACGGTACGAGGACCTATGCAAGGTGCTTCCTTCAGGAATAGAGCCAGCATACGACAGTCTGTCCATAGCTTTCTGAGTGCTTTCTGAGCACAATAAATTTGGATATTATATTTATTATGCCTATCTTTATAGGGTAAATCCTAAATATCCTTGTTATGATAAGAGTTCACGACACCTACGACTACAACACAATCTTTACAGAGAAAGATGCTGAAGTCTACGCAAAACTTACAGACGACTACAACCCTGTGCACATTGACAGGGAATTCGCAACTGGAACAGAGTTCGGAAGACCTGTGGCACAGGGAGTGCTGATTCTCTGCGCTTTTGCTAAAGTTTTCGGTACCATGTGGCCTGCGGACAAATTCGCCTACTTTATTTCACAGAATGTGACCTATCTAAGACCGGTGTACATCGATGAGCCTTATCACATCCGCTTTGAATGCACCAGTGTGGACCATAAGAGGATGATAGGTACCATAGTGGGTAAAATGAGAGACAAGGACGGAAATGATGTCGTAATAACAGAAGCCAGAATCTTCTCCAAAGAACATTTTTCCGCACCGGTTGTATAGTGTATTTGTGTCAGTATCTGCAAGAGAGGCCGCCTCAGGGCGGCCTCTTTTATACCTCTTGACAACGGCCTACCATGCCGACTCATATCTTGAGTTGCCTCCTCCAAGAGAGATAGTCACACCAAAATGTACATCCAGGAAAAACTCTTTCTTAGGTACTGGAATTGTAACTCCTTCCAGAATATCCACACCTGAAAATTTCAAAGCAGTATAATTGACAGGAGTAAAATCACTACCGAAAAATATTCCTATACCTCGTCTTGGCGTTACTGTCATCAGCCATCCTATAGTTGAATGAGTTCTGAGAAGAGAATACGACAATGCTATATCAAAAGCTCTGGTAGGCGCATAATTCCATGCCAATGTCAATTCGTTTTCTGTTCTGAATCTTCCAAAACGTGCTGAATACAAAAGGCCTACATTCATTTTATCTTTCAAAAACGAATAATCTACTCCTGCGTATAATGTCGCAGTCATCATTCTGACCTGTTCCTTAGTAACAGGCAGTTCTGAAAATGACACCATAGTCAGTAATTCGTCTCCTAAGGTCGAAAGAGTCTCGTTGAAATCCGTATCAAGTCCTATACCATCTAATCCGTCATACACAAACTCATTTCCATCTGCAGACAAAAGAGTCGATTTATCCTTTCCATAGGAGATAAAACCCAAGTCCGTAACAGATAATGAGAATCTCATACCGTCTACCGGAGTTCCCTCGGAGATAGTGTACTCTACTCCCAAATCAAATGCTGCTCCAAAACCAGCCACACCAAGAGATGATGGATTGAAACGAAAACCATTCACATGTCCGTTCTCATCAAATACAGGATTCAAACCTCCGCCCAAGATATGACCGACAGCATTGGACTTTACACTCCAGCTCTGCGAACTCATATTGAGATCCAACCGCGATACGTCTGCCTGGACATCCATCATGCTCGCCAAAACTTTCACCTTTCCTCCTATCCTCAAACCTTTCACCCACTTATCCAATCCTTGCGAATATCCCAATGCTATCTGGCCATAAACCTGCCCAGAGACTCCCATATCACGGATACTGTATGACGACGGATCGTCGTACATTCCCAATTTAGCGAAACGGAACAATTCTCCGGGAAGTGACGCCTCGACATCTGCCTTGATTCCAAATGAAAGAGTCCAGAAAGAGTCTTTTCCTGTATACCAACCGGCATCGACAAGTTTATAATTCAAATTAATCCCCATGAGGTTACTTTTCCTAATACCTGACAAAAATTCTTCAGGTGCAACTTCACTGTTCAAAAAGAGTCCCGTACTGCCGTTTGATAAAGGAAAAAGAAAATTGGAAACACCCAGATTACTTCCAATCTGAAAATTAACACCACTAAGGAACGGAAATCCTATATAACCTTGATCAGGAGCAAACGCAGCATTGAGTTCATGGTTCTGTGTTGAATTGCGTACGAAATAGCTGGTCCTACTCTGAGCGGCCGCATTATGCAATGACACGGATAGCATCATTAGCACAAACAGTATTATAATCTTTTTCATATATTCAAATTATTTATTGTTAGTACCTAGATCTAAAGTCAATCCTCCGGGAATTCCAACAGAAATGTCGGCTTTCACCCACGCATTCTCTGAAATGGGAACTCCTGGAGTTCCTGCTAAAAGTTCAAACTGAACAACCATCGAGGCAATATCAACAGCTTGCTCAGACTTGTACACGACAATGTTCAATGGCGAAGACACAGGACTGTCCTCAGTGCCTGCCTGTATCTTCTGCGTCTGCACTTCTATATCAAGACGCCTGTTATTGCTGTCCAGAAAATATCCGGAAATATTCATTGCAACTGGGAATGTACTGAAAATATCTCCTGTAATAGACACATTAGCTGAACTCATAGCCGTACCCACTTCTGCCGGTATATTGTTTATCGTGTCTCTAACAGGAATATAGAGATCTTCCCCGAATGCAAACGGTAAAACAACACTCATCTCACCACTTACCTTGTAAGTAGCATTACAGTCTATGTAATGATCATTTTCGGTATCTAGATTGGAATAAGGACGTATCCCTACATCCAATCTATCCGGAATACGGAGCAAAAGATTACGGATATCCGCATATATCCACTCGTAATCAGCCACATCTGAAGGCATTTCGGACGAGAGCCAATATGATACTGTCTTACTGATGTCGGCATCCATGGATACTGGAGACTCCAATCTAACATCTATTGGTTGAACAGCCTCTCCTGAACTTAAGTACGGCTCTATTGACGCATCAACTACAAAAGGGACTCCTGAATTTGACGTCAACTTGACTGTCGCATAAGGATATGCAAAATCAAGATACACATCTTCAGATTTGAAATAGTCAGGTATCGCATCCAGGTCAATCTGTTGAACTATTTCATCAAGAGCAAGGTCTACTTTCCCATAAAAAGAAGCCGGGTGCAGCTTTCTGTCTTCAGCACCTACGGAGAGTCCAACAGCCACATTGATCTCAGAGCCCTCTAGATCTGCAATATCTTCCATATCCACAACCATGGAGAGCCCTTTGAGAATAAACGTGTATTCTATCTCAAACGGTTCATTCTCTGCTATATTAAGAACGAGTCCATCTATGGAGACCGGTTGAAAGTCCACATCTCCTGAAGAAGTCACATTCCCTTCAAATAATATTGTCGAACCATTTACATACGGGGATTGTCCCATAATAAAACTATCCGGGAGTACAACCTCCAGGAGCATCTTTAAATCCGAGGGCAACGGCATTGCTGATGAAAGTTTTATTTCAGGAACAATCCATGTATCTTCAAAATCAAGTTTTGTTATGCTCAACAATCCGGATTCCCTGGCCTCTTCAAACATAAAATTGTAAGTAAATTCCTCCTCGAATTCTAAAAAATCTACATTTACAATTCCAAGATCCGGCACAACCGTACCTGCAGGAACGGTAAATGTCTGTTCTTCGAATTGTTTTACAAAACCATCTACGGTGAGTTTATCCACATAATCAGCTACTGACACATCTTCTTCAAACGACTCCGACATATTGATAAAGATATTTCCATCCTTATCTACATACACGAACTCAACTGAGTCAATATTGAGAAAGTTGCCAATAGTTATTGAGTCTGTGGAACCGAGCGGCAATGACAATGAGTCTCCACCCACTGTCACTGTCATATCAAGCTCTCCTTCCCCGACTGTCAACTCAGAAGTACACCCCGCGAACAATACCGCAAACACGCATACTAGAGCAGATAAAATGTTAGAATAATGTTTCATAATTGTTTAAGTATTAAATATTAGTCCAATATAGTATATTCTCCTGCCTTTTCCGAAATAACGGACTGCAGCTCTGACTTGTCGTAGACTTTATCAGAAAATTCGAGTTCGGCCTGAGCCGGATCCAGTGTGACAGTCGCTTTTACACCAGGAAGCGACTCAAGTGCCTTCTGGACATGCATGACACAATGCCCGCATGCCATGCCCTTTACCTTATAAACTGCTTTTACCATAATATTGATAATTTTCTGTTAATTGTACAAAGATACCCAATGTGACTTGATTATCCAATCATTTCCAAAGAATTCTCATACCACAAATAACCTTTCACCGTTGAGAATCCCATAGTACTCAACAGGTTCATATATCCCAGCACCTGCCGGCGGTACTGCCCGTCCCTGGCCTTGCCGAACTTGTAGTCCACCACTATGGCCTCTTCTCCCCGGCACATGATCCTGTCAGGACGGTAATTGTCTCCTCCAGGAGCGATTATCGGAACTTCCGTCATCACCGAATACGTCCCGTCGAACCAGTGCATGTCCTCCACCGAGGCAAGCATCCTGGACAGACGCTCACTCACTGCCGGCATATCCTGACGGGAAAGCAGGCCGGAGTCCACCGCCGTGCGCACCGCCCTGTCAAGGTCTCCGGCGACCGTCACCCTTGAGAGAATGTCATGCAGGACAATGCCCCGCATACGGGTGTCTCCCTCAGGGAAAAACTCTCCGGAAGGGAATGACAGACGGAGCCTTCCGCCTATCGGCACGGAGGGAAGAGAGTCCATCGTATCATTGTCCTGTTCCCCTCTGCGCTCCTCATCATAAGACGGACGGGTCCACTCTCCGCTCTCGTAGACATTGTCCGTCATTTCTTCCTTAAAATGACTGTACAGCAGACCCGCCACCGATGCGGTCAGGGAGCTGTCGGACGGAGTCTGGGCAAATACCAGCAGTTCCCGCTCCGCCCTGGTGAAAGCCACGTAGGCCACATTGACCGCATCCACCGCCGACAGACGCTTCTCCTCCAGGTACTCTTCCTGAAAATATGTCTGTTCCAGCTTTTTACAATACTCCAGCGGATATACTGGCAGCATGTCGAATGGCGGTCGGGAACAACTGCACCATATATACTTGGAGAAATTGCCTCTGGGAGAGAGATTCATCTGGAAGAAAGGCACTATCACCGCCTTGAATTCCAAGCCCTTGGACTTATGGACAGTTATTACCCTCAGTGCGTCCCGGCCCTCAGGCGCGGACACGGAGCGGTCCTTGCCCTCTGTATCCCACCACTCCAGGAAACCTGTCACGTCAGAGCCTCCCGTCCCGACATATTCCAGAACACAGTCCAGAAAAGCCGTCAGAAAAGCGGGACCGCCGCAATCTCCGGCTTCACCTCCGGAGCGGAGCAGTTCCTCGCATATATTGTACAGTGACTTCTCCTGCGGTCTGCTGTCAGTCTCTTCCTGCTGCGCAGCAGCCGTCCCGGCCATCTGCCTCAGCCTGTCCACGGCATGACGGACTGCAGGAGATGAGGATATCTTCAACGAATCCTCGGTCATGATACTGAATCCTTTGGATATCAGATAGTCTGACATGGCAGCACCTTCAGCCCTGGTACGGACCAGGAAAGCTATGTCCCCCGGACGGTAACCGTTGCCGATCAACGTACTGACCGCATCCAGAATGCCCTGCATATACAGTTCATCCCCCACTGCCGCCGACTTTCCGTCCACAAAAGTCACGCGCACGTGGCCCGGCGGACGGACACCGCCCCGAGGTATCTCCTGAGCCGCATCGGCATATATGCCCCCGAGAAATCCGTTTTCCCCCAAAGACTGGAAGAAGGCGTTGTTGAACCTCACCACCTCGGCCGAGCTCCTCCAGTTGTAGCGCAGAGTGTCCTTCCTGCATCTGTCCGCTCCCAAATCGGCCTCGATACCGCTGTCCAGCATCTTCCAGTCCGAACCCCTCCAGCGGTAGATACTCTGCTTCACATCCCCTACGGCCATGCAGAAGTGCCCCGCATCCACGCTGTCGGCTATCAGCGGACGGAAATTGCCCCATTGCATCCGGGATGTGTCCTGGAACTCGTCCAGCAGATAGTTGTCTATCCTGCAGCCCACCTTCTCATATATAAAAGGTGTATCGCTGCCGTCTATTATATCCGACAGGAACTTCGGGGTATCCGAGAGCAGCACAAGATTGTTGCGGCGGCAGTAATCCCGCACTCCGCCTTCTATGTCACTCAGGATGCCCATTACAGTCAGATTGCGCAGAATCTCCTGCGCGGTGAAATACTCCATAAGGCGTGCCTGCCATTCGTCCGCTGCCATTTCCCGTACCAAGTCACGCAGACCGTCCGCATAAGCCTGCGCGATGCTGCCCGCCTTGGACTTGCCTGCCCCGGAGCACCATTTTGAAGAATCCTCATCCGCCATCTTGACAAAAGAGGCCGACGGGACCTCATACCGCCCCGACCGTAATTTCTCAAAATACTTCATGAAAGAGCGGGAACCGCCCTTGAAGTCCTCAACGTCAAGTCCGTATCCGCCCATTATGGCGAATGCCTTATCCGCCTTCGCCCCGGCATCCCTTTGGAAGTCCCCGGTTATTTTCCGCATCCGGCTGCCGCAGCTGTCTATCTCCGCACGTCCCGGAAGTCCGCTGCCCGCACTGCGCACCGCCAGCTTATACGGTTCCTTGAACAGTTCCGACCCGAGGGCCAGCAGCTGAGGGACACTGTTCCAGTCCCGGCCGCTCTCCACCGCCTCCACCGACAGCTTTATAAGCCAGTCCAGCAGTTCCTTATTGTCGTCCAAAGAGTTCATAAGGGAATCCACAGCCATGGTGAGCACGGCACTGTCGTTGAGCTCTACGCTGTAGGAGGCAAAATGTCCTGTCTCCAGCGCGAAAGAGCGGAGAACCTGCTGGAAGAAACGGTCTATGGTACTGATATTGAAAAGCGAATAGTCATTGAGAATCTCCGACAGCACCGCAGCCGCATGTCCGCGCACCGCCTGTTCCCTGTCGGTCTCAGGCACTTTGGAGAACCGCTCCAGCCTCTTGAGATCCTCGATATAAGGAGATTTTCCACCGGAAGCCAGAGTATTCAGCTCCTTGAGGATACGCTGCTTCATCTCGCCCGTGGCCTTGTTGGTGAAAGTCACGGCAAGGATGTGCTTGTAGCGGTCCGTCCCCCCAGAAAGGAGCTCCCTTATATAGTCTCCGGTCAGTTTGTGGGTCTTGCCCGAGCCGGCCGATGCCTTCCATATTTCCAACATAACTTCCTGTCTTTATCTGTTACATTTTGCGGTAAAGGGACAATAGGCACAGGCCTTTCCGTCCTCACAGGCCGTAAACGGCACCTCCGGACTCAGGATAGTGTCCAGAAGCTCCGACAGCCTCTCCTTAAAGTGCTCATACTGCTCCTTTGTGACCTGAATCCAGGAATTTCCGCCTGAATACAGACTCCTTGTATAGTATATCTCCAGCATGACCCTTTCAATGTCATCCTGAGCGAACAGCCTCGTCTCCTGTCTGTCCAGAATCAGCAGATAGAGCAGCAGCTGGAAGATATGCGAGCCCTGCGGATATGTGTCCGCATCGAACAGGCTGTCAATATCCTTACTGGTAAAATGAGCTCCGCCGGTCTTGTAATCCACTATCCTGAGACTGCCGCCGGATATATCGACACGGTCGAATATACCCATGAGATTGACTCTACGGCCGCAATGTGTCTCAAACTGAGCTTTTTTAGACTCCTCCAGCAGTCTGACAGTAATCGGAGCCCTATCCGCATCATTTTTGAGCGTCCTGGCCGCCAGGTTGGACACCAGAGCCCCGGCGATCCTGTTGCGTCCGGTTATCTCCTTAAGCCCCAGACCATTGTCCTCATCAAAGAATCCCCGTTCCACCACAGCCTTTATTTGTGCATCGTCAGCGGCGAGTTTCAGAAGAGTATCCCTGTCCACCGCATGTCCCAGGAAAGGAGCATACAGCTCATGCATCACGTAGTGGTACAGAGTTCCGAAAGCCGCGTTGTCCATCCCCTCCGATATATCCTCATCCTCCTTAAGACCCAGCACATACTGATAATAAAAGCGCATAGGACAGCCCAGCCACATCTGCAGGGACGAGTTCGAGAATGTCCTATGGGAAAGTTTTTCCAGCATATCAGGAGTCTTGCTGACAGGCGGCACATCCTTCAACGGGCTGCCCGTAATGCCGAATGTCACGGCAAGCCGCTTTACGGGATAATGGAAATGATACTCCATCTGCTTGATGTAACGGCTCTCCTCTCCGGCCTTAAGGCCCTCGCTGCGGCTGTCGCTGAGCAGCCACACCCTGCGTGCCCTGCATATACTGCGGTAGAAGTGGTAAGCGGAGATGGAGTCCTGATACTCGTATGTGGGCAGTCCGAAGCCCCGGCGGAGATTGTACGGTATCATGGAAGGGGCAGTGTTCCGGGACGGGAAAATACCCTCATTGGCCGAAAGTATGATCAGGTTCTCGAAATCCAGGGCCCTGATCTCCAGCGGTCCCATAATCTGAAGTCCGTCCAGGGGCTCGCCGCTGAACGGGATGGACACGGACGACTCCACCCGGCGCAGCAGACGGAAATAGGTGTCCCTGCGTATGTCCATGCCCAGAGAGCGCAGCAGATTGAGACTGCGGCTGTACCCCATCAGGAACTCCTTGTCGATACGGTCCGCGCTTACCGCCACCTCGTCCAGTATCGCCTGAAGATAATCCGACACGGACTCGGAGACCGGGACTCCGGGCGTACAGGCATCCTTGAATATCAGGGACAGCAGCGTGTCCTCCCCCGTCAGCATTGACGCCGGAGGATATATACGGTTCTCTTTTATCAGTTCGCTTCTAAGTTCAGAGGCCCGCTCACGCAAGGCCTCCCCGACATAGGGATGGGACAGCACGTTGAGCACATCCCGGAAATAAAAGCACACCTGACCGTCCCTGACCCTCAGCCTTTCCTGCAGGGAGGCCACCGACGATATGAAAGAGGACACATTGCTGTGCGCCAGAGGATAGCCCATCGTCACATTGACCGGAGCTATCTCCTCGGGAAGAGAGTTCAGCAGCGGGAACAGCAGCTGCTCGTCCGGAAGCAGCACCGCCGTGGAGAAAAGATCCACGGTACCGGAGGACTCCGCTATCTCCTTCAGAATCCGGCCAACATACTTGGCCTGACCGGCTGCTGACGGCACAGAGACAGCCGTAATCTCAGGACGGGACTCACACAGACCGCCGTCCTCCGGCAGAGGATAACGCGACGGATAACGGCTGACATTGTCCTCCATGAAGAGCGAGGACTTGTTGGCCCTGTCCTTTATGGCCTCTCCGTAATAATCCCAGTAGAAATCCCCCTTCCCGGCCTTGAGCAGGGTGTCGAACAGCTGCCTCTCGCATCTGTTGGGTGCATTGAGTCCCACGAAGACGATGTTGCCGTAGCCCTCCAGGATCTCCAGCAGTTCCGGATCTCCGTCCTTGAGACGCTCGGCCACAGAGCGGTAGACCATGCCCTCGTATGCCTCGCCCCTGGAAAGCAGGGCGGAGCGGAACGAGGAGTATATGTCATACATCCCGCTCCACATACTTACGAAGTGACGCTCATTGGCTTTGTCCCGGCCCTTTATGAGCACGCCCCAGAAAAGCTCTATCGCCTTACGCTGATTGTCGGACAGATAGTCATAACGGCTGTCTATCTCCTTGATATCCGAGATATTGGAGAAAAGCCTCCCGGCATCCACCAGATACTTGTCGATATCATCGAAGTCGTTGAGTATCACCTCTCCACGGTAGATGAAATCATCCAGGCTCTCCGAGAATCCCTCCACCCTCTCCACGAACACCGTATACAGGCGGTGCAGAAGAGTGATCTTATCCAGGGTGCGCAGGCCGGACAGAGCAGTGAACAGGTCATTGATATTGGTCAGGCGGGGGGAGAATACGGCCCTGGAGACCGACTCCCCGAGATATCTGCGGAAAAAGAGCGACGACCGCCGGTTGGGGAATACGAAAGTACAGCCCCTCAGATCCCCGTCCGTCTCGGAAAGGAACCGCTCGGCCACACTCCTGAGAAACTCCTTTCTCACCTGAGTCTCTCCCTTATGGCCTCGGCCTGAGCCTCATAGCCGGGCTTGCCCAGAAGAGCGAACATATTTTTCTTGTAAGCCTCCACACCGGGCTGATCAAACGGATTGACTCCCAGCATGTAGGCCGATATACCGCAGGCCTTCTCGAACAGGAAGAAGAGTTCGCCGAGATTGAACTCGTCTATCCGCTCCACTGTCACCCTGCCGTTGGGCACTCCGCCGTCCTCGTGAGCCAGCCTCGTACCGGTCTCGGCCATCCTGTTGCAGTGCTCCAGATGCTTGCCGGAAAGGAAATTGAGTCCGTCCAGATTCTGAGGATCATCACACACCGTCAGTTCCCTGCCGGCGTGTTCCACCGATATGACGGTCTCGAAGAGCATCCGCTCACCCTCCTGGATATACTGGCCCATCGAATGCAGATCCGTAGTGAAATTGACCGAAGCCGGGAATATTCCCCTGCCCTCCTTGCCCTCGGACTCTCCGTAGAGCTGCTTCCACCATTCTCCGAAATACTGGAGCTTGGGATTGTAGCTGACCAGAATCTCCACCTTCTTGCCGCTGTCGTAAAGTTCATTGCGGGCAGCCGCATAGAGCAGGGCCGGATTGTGAGCGTCCCTCTCAGCGCATATCCTCTGCATCGAGGCTGCGCCCCTGAGCAGGGCACGGATATCGTAGCCGGCCACGGCTATAGGCAGCAGACCTACCGGAGTAAGCACCGAGAAGCGGCCTCCCACATCATCGGGAATGACGAAAGTCCTGTATCCTTCCTGATCGGAGAGACTCTTGAGGGCACCGCGCGCCTTGTCTGTCACTGCTACGATTCTCGATGCCGCCTCAGCCTTGCCGTATTTGCCCTCGACGTGCTCCTTTATGATTCTGAACGCAACGGCCGGCTCGGTAGTCGTGCCGGATTTGGATATTACGATTACTGCCACGGACTTGCCGCTGATGTAATCCAGCAGCTCGGCATGATATTCCTCAGAGAGGTTAAAGCCCGCGAAAACCACCTCTATTCCCCTGCGCTCCATACCGAAAGAGTGCGACAGAGCCGCCAGGGCCGCCTTTGCACCGAGATAGGAGCCGCCGATGCCGATGACCACGGCCACCTCCACACCCTTCTGCCTCCACTCGTCAGCTATGGTGCAGCAGCCGTCCACGATGGAGGCCGGAGTGTCCGACGGCAGATCCATCCATCCCAGGAAATCATTGCCCCTTCCCTTTCTGCCTTCCAGCACATCAAAAGCCGCAAAAGCCTTCTCTACATATTCCTTGGAAGGCTTGAAATTGACATTTACCATAATTCAGATATTTTTATTGTTGAACTTACATCAGAGAGTCCTCCAGACGGCGCATCACCTGGACAGGATGCTTCTTCCCGTACAGTATCGAGTAGACGGCATCGGCGATGGGCATGTCCACCCCGTACTTGCCGTTGATCTCGTGAATGGCCTTGGAAGCATACAGTCCCTCGGCCACCTGGTTCATCTCCAGCATCGCCGTCTGGACCGAATAGCCCTTGCCCAGCATACTGCCGAAGTTGCGGTTGCGCGAGAAAGGCGAGTTGCAGGTCACCAGCAGGTCGCCCAGATAAGCCGAGCGGGAGGTATTGCGCCTCTCATCGGGATTGGTCGCGTTGATGAACTCCTTCATCTCACGGAAGCAGCTGGCTATGAGCACCGCCATGAAATTGTCCCCGTAGCCGATACCGTAACAGATACCGGCGGCTATGGCATACACGTTCTTCAATGCCGCCGCATACTCCACCCCGTATATATCCGTACCGGCTATCGTATTGACATAGTGGTTCTTGAAAAAGCCGCACAGATACTCGGCCACCTTCTGGTGCTTGGACGAGACGGTTATATAAGACAGCCTCTCCATGCCCACCTCCTCGGCGTGACACGGCCCGCTGATGACCCCTATCCTGTCAAAAGGCACCTTATGGTCATGATGGAAATACTCCGCGACCGTCTGGTAACGGTCACCGACAAAGCCCTTGACTGCCGATATCAGCATCTTGCCGTCGTAAGAGGCGGTGACTCTGGACACCTCCTTGAGAAAATACGCCGAGGGTATGGCGAAGATCAGTATGTCCGACTCCGCCACCACATAGTCTATGTCGTTGGTCAAGGTAAAGCTGTCAGCATCCAGCTCCACCGAAGTAAGGTATTTGGAATGATGATGGTACTTCTCGATATGCTCTATGGCGTCAGTATCGCGCATATACCAGTTGAGCTTCCTGCCGTTCTCGCTCAACAGCTTGACCAGGGCCGTGGCCCAACTGCCCCCTCCTATCACCCCGAAAACGGGGTCTTCCTTCATCCTGTCGTAGATATGTCTGTGCTCCATGCGCGGATTGATTTATATTACTCAGTCCTGCAAATATACGCAGAAGCCGAGAGGAGAACAAATTTATTTGCTCTACCAAGGCGCTGGAGCATATATGGACACCAGACCCCTACCAATATCTTTGCCCTTCTTAAATGCTTAAATGTCGCAAAAGACTTATTGATTGTCCGACACCTAGCCTGTGTCACTTCTCATTAATAGCCTGTATATAAGTGCATTACTCACAACACCCAGATGATAGGGGTAACTGATTTCGGCTGTTTCCAGTGATTTTACCAACATCTATCCTCAAAGTCCAAAGACTAAAACTCTGAATACGAACACATTTCCACACCACAGCATAGGCTAGGTGTATTTGCCGACACTACCGAATATGTGAAAGAAGATCTTATTTAATGATTATCCGCAAAGATACCTCCTGATTGGCGCGGACCCTACCGTCGCTTCGTGACGTGCCTCTTACGACAAAAGCCGGCCCGGGCACAAGACCTCTCCCACCTAAGGCAAGCCCAGGCCGGCCTGCTATTTTTGAGGCACCGAGCCTGTCGCTGCCATCCACTGCATTCGCACAGCGGTGAGAGTGACCCATGAAGCACCACCCGGTTCGTCAAAACTCTGAATCCCAGGCATATCTCTCTGGGGCGGATGCCCTATGTCCTGAAAAAACAGAGCATACCGCAACTGCCATATTCAATTATTGCTGATTGACAGCTGGTTACGACTGGCGCCGGTGCCTTATGGATCAGGTTGAGAGCTGCTGGATGCTTACGGTCAATGGTCAGGGCGCAATCCCGCCGGCGCAACATACGACTCCCGGTATCCAGCAGCCAAGAAGGACCTCCCAGCCTATCTCTCAGCCCCGTTTTTCCGGTCCACTCCTTCCGATCCAATCCATCCTCTTCACGTTGCTTTTTAGTTGTGTCGTAACCATCTGATTGACTAAGCATTGTATTTTGCGCAAAAAGTTAAGTGACGGCAAAAAGGCTCATTCTAAGCGTAATTTCCCCCACTTAAAATATCGGCTGACAGATAAAGTGTTTATATTCAAGCGCATGCAACTCAACTAAAAAGTAACGTGAAGATTATAGGGGTATCTTTGCGGATAATCTTAATCATATAAACTATTTCCATAACTAAACGATGAACATCGCTATAACACGAATAATGTTAATCAGGAGGGCAACAATCTTAACTGTGACGGAGCACTTAGACTAATATACCCCAAAGGGTATAATCACACACCGCCTGACAAGTTTTACACCTTATCGGGTATAAATGAGCGAATTTTCACTATGGAGAAGAAAATCATTGAGAATATCTTCAGTAAATTCCACAGTACTTTCAGCAAGTGGCAGACATTCATAGGGTTGTCATTCCTTCCGGAGAACATGCGGCAGAACTTCATCAAAATAATTGCCGGCAGACTGCGTATGCTGGAATAGCACAACATCCCAACTTGACCAATACTTCGGTAAATTTTCTGAATCTTTCTTTGGGGTCCAGCATATTTTTATAACTTGCCACTGTTTATCAGTCAGGTTGGTTGGGCACTTATGCATAACTTTAATGTCTTGATAACCATAAAGTTACGAAAAATATCCCAATTAACCTACTGATTTACAACTAATTATAAATAAATTTAAACAGCTTCTCATAATCGAAGACTTTCACAGTATGGTCCGTATAGCCCACCTCTATGTAGTCGTCACCTATACTCATTCTGGGATAGGAAACCGTAAAGACCGTATCCATATCCTTCGTCAGCAAACCGTTGAGACCGTCCTTCCTCACCTGCCAGAAGTCAGTGTAACTTACCACATCATCGTATTCCGGCTCCAGCACCCAGCGGCCGAGAGTGTCTATCAACCCGACCTTTCCACTGTGATAATCCTCGGCACGGCAGACTCCGTCATGGAACAGATAGCCCCCGAAACGCCCTGAGTACCGCAGCCCCTTGTCTATAACCACTTCTCCCTCACGGTCGATAAACACCAGGCGGCAGTCCTCCGTCTCCACGCAGGCCAGCCCCTCCGAGAACACCCATGCGCGCCTGTACTGCGCCGGTATCTCCACCTGACCCGTAAAACGGTTCAGATATCCGCGTTTGCCGTCCTTGCAGAACACCGCCAGCGTATCTGTCAGCCTATCCGGTACCGCCACCCATTCAAGCCCTTTCAGCAGCACATCATCACGCTGCCTGTCAACTACCCTTATCCCCTTGCCGTACATCAGATACTCCAGCGCGATATTGCCGCTGATATACCTGACCTCGTATGCTCTGTTTACCACAGCAGGACGTATCCATCGGAAATACACCACATTACGGCAAAATGCATAGAAAAGCAACAGCCCGACAAATGCTATGGACAGTGCGACAATCAGACACAGTATCTTCCAGACATACATCCAGAAACATTCTCCTTTCCGGAGGATCAACACATTTAACAGTTTACTCATATAAAATAATTTTCCCCTATAGAGAGGTCTACAGGGGAAAATCTATCATTGAGCCGTTAATTTTAACTGCCTACAGGCTGTCGGGGAAATCCTGCTTGAACTTGGCGATGAGGCGTTCGGGCCAGTCACCGACGGGCTCCATCGGGGTGCGGAAGCATCGCTGCATCCCGGGAATGTCGTGGCAGCGGATGGCTCCGATGAGCTTTCTATTGTCATAGAGCCATTTCAGGCGGTCGAGGGCGTACATGGTCTGAGAGAGGGTGAGAACTTTGCGGGGAAATGCCATGCGCACGAGTTCCATATCGGCCACGAAGTCCGGGTCATCCTCCGAAACGTCCTGATAGGTGCCTCCGTCCATAGTACGGACTCCCGAACAGAGGTAAATGGCTGCGGCGAGGGAACTTGCGGGCAGATCGCGCACAGGAATATGGTCACAGAACTTCTTGGCGTCTATCTGGGCTCCGAGCACACCCGGAGGAGTAACCATAGGAATACCCATCCTGACAGCCTCATTGACGAAATACCTTATGAACTCCGGGTTCTGGCAGATGTACTCCTCGTCTGTGGCTTCGTACAGACCCTGTGCCATGGCCTCTATCTCCTTCATGGACATGCCGCCGTAGGTCACATAGCCCTCGAATACGGCCACCACCTGGTCCATCTTGAGCTTGTCCTGGTAGTTGTCGGTGGCTATGACGGCACCTCTGGTGCAGGAGAGCTTGCGGGCCGAGAAATAGACGATATCGGCCAGCGAGCACATCTTCAGCAGGACTTCGGCCAGGGTGGCATGGGCGTACTCCGGCTCGCGCTGAATGATCAGCCAGGCGTTCTCTCCGAGCAGGCAGGCGTCGAGCAGCACCTTGATGCCGTGGCGGTCGGCCACCTTGCGCACCTCCAACAGGTTGGCCATTGAGAACGGCTGGCCGCCGATGAGGTTGGTGGAAGCCTCCATACGGATGAAAGGTATGTGCTCCGCCCCGTACTGAGCGATGCACTCCTCCAGGCGGGCGATGTCGATGTTGCCCTTGAACTGGTTGTCTGAGGCGGACGTGAAAGCCACATCGGGAGCGACCAGATCAATGTGTTTACCGCCGTTGATCCGGATGTGATTGGCCGTACTGCCGAAGTGATAGTTCATCGGCACCACGTCTCCCGGCTTCAGGAACGCCCGCATGATCACATTCTCTGCGGCACGGCCCTGATGCGCCGGCACCACATAACGCTTGCCCAGCACGTCAAATACTGCCTTCTCCAGCCGTTTGAAGGACTCGCTGCCGGCGTAGGCATCGTCGGCCCGCATCATGGCGGCCAGCTGCAGGTCGCTCATGGCGTTGGTTCCGCTGTCGGTCAGCATGTCCAGATAGACATCGGCCGAATCCATGCGGTAGGTATTGAATCCGCCCTTCTTCAGGGCCTCGTATCTCTCATCTATGGGAAGGAGCCTCACCTTCTGGACTATCCTGGCCCGGTGAAACTCCAGGGGTATATCTATGCCTGTGTAGAATTTGACTTTCGGCAT
>CALVDI010000010.1 GCA_944326225.1 uncultured Bacteroidales bacterium
ACGTTGCTCCAGGAGTGAGAGATAACGTACAGATAATCGCCGTAGACCGCCATATCGCTGCTGGGCAGCAGTTCCAGCTCCTCTACGACCTCGTCAGTGGAAGGGTCGATGATGTATGTGGAGGACTGAAGGCCGTAATAGTCTCCCCGGGACGACACATAAAGCATACCGTCACCTCCCAGCTTTATCTGATGCAGGTTGGGAGCCACCTCTATCTCATTGACCACCTCAAATGCGGCCAGGTCTATGACCGACACCGTACTGTCATAGTCCGGAGCCATATATCCGCCGGAGTTGGCCACATAGAGCCGGCCCGACACCACGGCCATCTCCTCCGGCTGGTAGCCTACGCCGCAGGTATCGACCACCTGCATCGTCACCGTATCTATCTTGGCGACATAGCCCCGCCGATACTCCGGGTCCAGCTCCACCGCCCCGGCGTATGAGCTGACATACGCATATCCACCGTCAAATGCTATATACCGGCAGTTTGGAATAGACACCTGAGCAACATGTACGGCTGTCTCCACATCCATGACTTCCACGAGGTTGGAGCAGTTGATGACTGCATAGAGCTTACCGCCGTAGATGCCCAGGTCATTGCCCACGTCCCCGAGCTCCAGGGCCACACCCGGATTGCGCTCGGGATAGATATTGCGGGTATAGTCCCCCGTCCCGTAGTCGTAATAGTCCAGCGTAGCCTTGTTGCTGCCCATATTGCCCTCGTTGAGCAGGAAGAATCCCTTGATCTCTCCGCTATCATCTCCTCCGACATGGTCGCCCTCGCCCCGCAGGACAGGATCTTCCTTACGGCAGGAGGACAGACATCCGGCAAGACAGACGGACAGCAGTCCGATAAAAACGATATTCGCTGCGTTTATTCTCATATTATAAAATTGACTTTAATCATGAAATTGGTGCCCGGCATCGGGTAACACTGGACCACCTCGTACTGCTGATTGAGGATATTGTTGACCAGGAGCGTGGCCCTCAGCTCCCATCCGCTGAACTCAAACGACTTGGTCAGGGACACATCGTGGGTGTACCAGGGCTGGGAATAATTCTCCGGGATGTTGGCGACGGACTCGTACCGCTCTCCGGTATAGATGAAGCTGTAGTTGAGCGACCAGCTGCGCAGAGCCGCGCCCACAGTCACCGAACAGCTGTGCAATGGAATGTACGGCACCTGCCCGCCGTACCATTCCGAGGACGGATCCGACAAGTCCCGGGCCCGCTGGAAAGTGTAGCTCACCCTCGGAGACACATCAACCGGTCCTAAGCGGAAATAGCCCTGGGCCGCGATGTCTGTCCCCAATATCTCCACATATCCCAGATTCATCATCGTCCACCTGAACTGGTTCGAGGTAGGCATAGCCACTATCTTGTTGTCCACCTGATTGAAATAGAAGTCGCCCTGCACGTCCACGCCTCTGAACCATCCGCTGCGGCGTATCAGCGACCAGGTAGTCCCGAAATCGTACTGAGTGGTCTCCTCCGGCTCCAGCCAGGACACTCCGGTAAAAGTGTAATAGAGGTCATTGAAAGTAGGCATACGGTAGGACTTCTTGTAGAAGGCCCTGAACTCCAAGTCCGTATTCCGGAACGGCTTCCATGAGGCTATCACCGACGGTGAGAGGTTGTGCCTGTCGTCCACCCTGCCGCTGCCGGAGCGCAGCACATCGTGGACGAATATGTACAGAAGTGATGCCGACAGCTTGAAGCCTCCGAACTCAAAGGCCGTCGCCGCAGCTCCATATGCCGACCAGCGCATGGGATAAACGAAGTCGCGCATATCTGCATCCAGACTGTTCCACTGAAAGTCCGTAGCCAGAGACAATTCCCACCACTTGAACGGCTTGAACCTGTGCGCCGCCGAGAAATACGCCTCCTGCTGACGGTAACGGTTGTCCACATACATAGTGGTCACATCCAGACGCGGGTCAGAAAGATAGCGGAGATAGTCGTAAGCGTACTTGCCGTTCAGAAGCAGCGAATACCACTTGGTGAAATCCTTCTGCAATGAGCCCTGCACGAAAAAATTGTCATCCCGTTGCCGGTCCTGATGCACGAACTCCCCTCTGACCACAGCTCCTGGATAACCCCGCTCCGAGTCGTAAAAGTAGGCCTTGGCCTTCCACCAGCCGTTCTCGATGTCCCCGAACAAGGCCACCTCGGCCCGGGTCATGCGGATATCCCCGTTCTGCCTGATACCTGTCGTGTCGTAACCGTTCTGCTTGGCATACGTGAACTTATAGCGGCCCGAAGTATACAGAAACTCCGTACTGGCCGAGAGCGATACCCGGTCCGATATCCTGTGTTCCCACAGCACCGACGGGTTGACCGTGGCGAACGAGCCGCCCTTGAGGCCGAAGTTCCAGTTGTTGCGTTTCCCGTCCTCAAAGCGGGGCTTCTTGGTCTGCAGATAGACCGCCGTCGCCGAGGCATAGTCCTTGGCCGACTGGAGAGTCGAGCTCTTCTGGCCGTTGTACAGGGATACTGACTCCATATTGTCTAAGGAGAACCGCCCCAGGTCCACTATTCCGTTCTGCGCATTGCCCAGCTCCACACCGTCGTAGAACACTCCCACATGCTGGCTGCCGAGGCTACGGACATTTATCGTCTTGAGCCCGCCGATACCGCCGTAGTCCTTGATCTGCACTCCCGAGAAATACCGTATCGCATCAGCTATGGAATGTGTGCCCAGAGTGCGCAGCTTCTCGCCCGAGAGCATCTGCACCGGCACTATCTCCTGCGAGGTGCGGGTGGCCACCACCATCACTTCATCCAATGCATAGACCGTATCCTCTTCCGGGATCGTATCTGCCGCACTTGCAGGCATATCGTATACAGCAGCTGCCCGGGCTCTTTCAGCCGGGCTCACCCGCGCTCCGTACGCTACAGGAGCGGCCGACAGCAGAAATGCCGTCAGGGCCGACACCGTCAGCACTACAGGAAACATCATTCTATCTATGAATCGCACTGCCATATTCTTTTCCTAAAATGGACAGCAGCTTGAAGGGCAGAAACGCCGCGAAGACCTCTAGAGTCCGGAGCCTAAACACCCGTAGGCCGCTGATCCGTGTCGCAAGGCAGGTCTTCTGACTCGTTCCGCTCCGGACGCCTTCCCGAATCCCGGCAGACGGTCAATCTCCCAGGGCATCAGTGGCAAAAGTGCCGGAACATCATAGGAACTCACAGCAGCGGGAACTGTCCGGGACTCTCACCCGGTTCCCTTTTAATCCTCCGCAGAGGAACCGTTGCGCCCGCAAATATAGAGATTTTTTTCAATATCCATACAATATCCGTCTGCAACCACTCCGGCGGGATGGCACTATTGATTGTAACAGGGCAAGGTCACAAGTCAGTATATCGCTGGCTGCCTTTCAGTTAGTTTCTTAAAAAGGTGTCGCGTCGGCGTTTCAAACGGTGACAGGGCACCTTCTCAACGCAGGTTTTCGATGATTATCAAACACTTAACAGCTTGCGCCTTTCCCGCAAACTGACTGCTGATAAATACAACAGCCGGGCAATCCTATGAGGGACGGCTCCGGCTGTGATGTATCGTGATGAAATATGTGCTGTTTAGAAGAGGGGCTCGCCGGTCATGTCGGCAGGGGCGGGGATGCCCATGAGCTTGAGCATGGTGGGGGCGATGTCGGCCAGGCGGCCGTCGCGGAGGCTCTTGACGTCGTCGTCCACGGCGATGAAGGGCACTACGTTGAGGGAGTGGGCGGTGTTGGGGGTACCGTCCTCGTTGACTGCGTGGTCGGCGTTGCCGTGGTCGGCGGTGATAAGCACGCTGTAACCGTTGGCCCTGGCGGCCTCGACTACCTTGGCCACGCACTCGTCCACGGTCTTGACGGCCTTGCAGATGGCCTCGTAGACTCCGGTGTGGCCTACCATATCACCGTTGGCAAAGTTGAGGATGACCATGTCGTGTACGCCTTTATTCAACTCGGCTATAAGAGCCTCAGTCACCTCGGGTGCGGACATCTCGGGCTTGAGGTCGTAGGTGGCCACCTTGGGGGAGTTGATGAGGATGCGGGACTCGCCCTCGAAAGGCTCCTCGCGTCCGCCGGAGAAGAAGAAGGTCACATGGGCGTATTTCTCGGTCTCGGCGATGCGGAGCTGCCTGCGTCCGGCCTTGGAGACTACCTCGCCGATGGTGTCGGGCACGTTCTCCTTGTCGAAGAGGATGTGCAGTCCGGTGAACTTGTCGTCGTAGGGGGTCAGGCAGCAGTAGTACAGGGGGATGGTCTTCATGCCCTGCTCCGGCATGTCCTGCTGGGTGAGCACTGCGGTGATCTCGCGGGCGCGGTCGTTGCGGAAGTTGTAGAAGATGACGGCATCGCCTTCTGAGATGAGTCCGAGGGGTTTGCCGGCGGCATCCACGCCGCAGTGAGGCTTTACGAACTCGTCGGTCACGCCCTCGTCGTAGGAGCTCTGCATGGCGGCTACGGGGTCGGTGAACTTCTCGCCCTGACCGCTTACGACCAGGTCGTAGGCCATCTTGACACGGTCCCACCTCTTGTCGCGGTCCATGGCGTAGTAGCGGCCGATGATGCTGGCGATGACGGGACCCTGCGAGGGATCGGGGTATTTGGCACGGAGCTCAGCACACTTGGCCTGCAGCTCCTCGATGAAGCCCTTGCCGCTGCGGGGGTCGCAGTCGCGGCCGTCCATGAAGCAGTGGACATATACCTTGGGCAGCCGATACTGTGCGGCCACCTCGAGGAACTCGTAGAGGTGTGCCAGGGAGCTGTGGACTCCGCCATGGGAGCACAGTCCGAAAAAGTGCAGGGCCTTACCGCTGCTCGCCACATAGTCGTATGCTGCTTTGATTTCCTTGTTTTCCAGAAGTTTGTGCTGGCTGCAGGCCATGTTGATCTTGACCAGGTCCTGATAGACGATGCGGCCCGCGCCGATGTTAAGGTGTCCCACCTCGGAATTGCCCATCTGTCCGGCGGGAAGACCCACGTCCTCGCCGCAGGCCTTAAGAAACGACACGGGATACTGCGCCCTGAGCTTGTCGAGATTGGGTGTGCCCTGAGTATAGATGGCGTTGGAGCGGTCATGCCTGCCCTCACCCCAGCCGTCGAGGATCATAAGTAATACTTTCTTGTCCATAATCCTGATTCCTTTTCTTAATACTTTCTGTCTATTTTCGGGCGCAAAAGTATGAAAAAATCGGAAATACACGGATAGCCATTATTGATTATATTTGTGCATGAATATTATGTGTTTTTCAAAAGCAAATACCTGCTTGGCGAAATGTCTGTCGCTTTTGTTCGCAATGCTCGTCATAAACTGTGGCGGAAGAGATATGGAAAGACAGCATGGACATGAATATGATGCAGTGCAAAGAATTTCAAGCATGATGTCGGAAGGACGCTATATGCAGGTTCTTTCCATCACCGACACGCTCCTGGGTTTGCCGGATGTGTCAGGAGACGTAAAGGGGACGGCATTGGGGTATAAGGCATTGGCATATATTATGACCAACATGCTGGACTCTGCTGATATCTATATCACGGAGCTGGAAGAAATACTGGACAATGACACAGGCTTTCATCACAATGCTCTCATAGGATATACGGCCAGAGGAATTTATGCGATAAAGAAAGAACTGGATTATTCCAAAGCCATGAGCTGTTTCTACGAGGCTATGGAAATTGCCGAGATGAGAAGGGATACATTGAACCAAGTGGTCAGTCTGTGTAATCTGGTGAACGTGTGCCAATTGCGCAAAGACACATCCGGTCTGCGGTACGCGCAGACTGCTTATAGCCTCAGCCGCAGCAAAAAGAATCCCTATTATAACGAGCAGCGCTTTGTGTCTTTCAGACATGTTTCTTCTGGCCGGGATGTATTCCGAAGCACTTCAGTATGCGGATACGGCCGGAGTCTATATGGACGTTTCCCAGCTGAAACACAGATGCTGGCAGGTGCTGAACAGTGCGCAGGCTCTGTCCGCTATGGACCGTATATCTGAAGCGGAAGTTCTTTTTGAGGAGGTCAAGACAATGATTCCGCAGAATGGAGTAGACATGGAAGTGAAGTACCGGATGACATACGGCAAGCATCTTTTGGCCCGAAACCGCTCTCTCCAGGCAATCATGGAATTTGAGTCAGCATTGAAAAGCATGGGGGACACGCATGAGGATAAAGCGTTGGTTTATCTGCTGTTGTCGGATGCCTATTCCAAAGCTGGAGAGGACAAGCGGTCATTGGAGTACTATAAACATTACCATTCGTACTGCGATTCGCTTGCTGTCCATGAAAAAGAACTGCAGCTCAATAAAATGATCCGTGACATGGAAAGGATCAAATACGATAAGGAGATAGCGGAGAGAGAACTTGAGGTGGTCAAGGCAGATAGGAACACTCTGATATCCGTAGGAGCCGCTCTGGCATGTTGTGTTGTCGCAGCAGTCTTCTGGATTATGCTTCGCAAGACAAATCATCTGTACAGAACATTAGTGGAACAGCATCAGCAATACATGCAGAAACAGACCCGTCTGGTAGAGCGCAGTATGGATTTGGCGGAAACGGATCCGGAAAATGCGAAGGACAAGGCTTTGTTTGAGCGTCTGGAGCGGATGATGAAGGAAGAGAAATCTTATCGGATGAAGGATATCTCCTTGAATAAGCTGGCGGAGATGCTTTCTTCCAACAGGGCCTATGTCTCAAAAGTGATAAACAGATTTGCTGATCAGACATTCTCCTCATATATTAATTCCAAAAGAATCAACGAAGCGATTGCCGTACTTTCTGACCCTTATGACGACACCCCGCTGAAAATGCTTTCTGACGAACTGGGATACAACACTCTGTCTACATTCTACAGGGCTTTTGTCAAGGAAACAGGAGTCCCGCCATCCAAGTACAGAAGCGGATTGCGGCATCTCAGGAAAGAAGAATAGTTTTGCAAAACGTATCTTTTAAGATATGCAAAAAGTAAAATTTTGAGCTATAGCAAAGTGCATTCTATTTTTGTTCCGTTAACCAATTAAAAATATTCAATCTTATGAGAAAATGCACTTGTCGTTTTTTGCTGTCGGCACTTATGCTGCCGGCAGTCCTGTTCACCTCTTCGTGTAATAAGGACAACATTACGCCGGAACCTGCTCCGGCTGACGGCTCCGAGATAGCTTTCAGCCAGGATATGCTTGAAATCCCTGCAGAAGGTGGCCCTGTGTCCGCATCGTTTAAGATAGTCAATCCTGTAGAAGGCATTGTTCCTTCCGCAACCTGTGAGGCTGACTGGATTCATATTTCAGAGGTAGATGAAGAGCTCCTGCAGGTGAATATCATCGCTGATGAAAATTCAGAGGCCGTTGGAAGGGAGTCGGAACTGGTGCTTACATACGGCGAGGATGCCACAGACACATTGAAGCTCATCCAGGCCGCAATCAGTTTTACAATTAATGTCACCGACAGCACCACCACATCGTTTGCTTATGAAGTAGTTCCGAAAGATACCTCCATGACATATTGGTCGCAAGTTGTTGAAAAGGAATATTTTGATCAATTTGAATCTGCAAAAGAGTTTATAAATTCCGATGTTGAATTGATAAAGCATTATGCTGCGGAGCAAGGGGTAGGATATGAGGAATTCCTGAAAACTTCATTAAAAAAGGGTACATATAGCGGGAAACTGACATGGCAGTTGCCAGGAAAGGAGTTCGTCGTGTACGCCTTTGGCATGGATTATTCCGGAAATGTTCTTACTGGACTGGGCACCAGAGTCGCATCTACAGTGGCAATCGAACAGAGTGATGTAAAATTTGAGATAGAGGTGTCCCAGGAAGGTCGGAATACCGTAGTGGAAATAGTGCCGTCTGATAAAGAACAGTACTATGTTGCAGAAATTGTCGATACTAAGACTTTTGAGGATCCTATTGCGAACATGACGGATGAAGATTATATATATGATTTTAAGCAAAGCTTGATATGGGAACAAATAGATTATTTTACGGCAATGGGATATCCGGATCCATACAAAGCCTATTTGCAGTTGATGGCAAAGAAAGGAGATCAGGTCATAACGTCCGAACTTACAGCCGATACTGATCATGTAGTATATGCTATATCTATATCAGATGAATGTTTATTCAATGGAAAACCAGAAATACAAGAATTCCACACAAATGATGTTATTTTTTCAGAGAATGTAATAACTCTAGATATTGTGAATGTCGAAACACGTATTATAGACGTAAAAGTTACAACGACAAACGATGATCCATATGTCCTTTTTGCGTTAGGTGCCGCTTCTTATAAGAACATGGATGACGACGAAATCGTAGAAAATATCTGTGCAATGTATCCAATTGCCATTAATCACTGGGGAGCATCAGGGGATACGACCGCTCGTTTCGGATTTCCCGTGGATGGTTTCGAACCTTGTACTGAATATATTGTTTTCGCCTTTGGATACGATATGGGAAATCCTACTACCGATATCGTATATGAGTTTGTCACCACGACTGAGGCAAAGCAGTCTGATATGACATTTGAACTGGCATACCATGGATATTATGCCGGAGCAGAGGTCCAGGAAGCATATCCCGAAAACTTCACGGCCGATATAAGCGGTCATGCCGTATACCATGTGAAGGCACAGGCCATACCGGAGGACAGAATGTACTATAAGTATTATACTGTTCTGAGTGGAGATTACACGGATACTGAGGCGTTTACTGATGACGAGGCTGTTGATATGCTTTTGGAGTTGTGGGAAACGACTATTGGTGTTTCCTGGGATTATAATATGATTCTTTTGAAGTACGATATGGATTTCACTTTCATTGGTTATGCGATAGACGTGGCCGGCAACCCTACAGCTGTCTGGAGGCAGCTCGTTCATCCTACAGAAGACGGGACTGTACCCATGGGCGGATTTAATCCTGGAGACCTGTGGAATTGGGATTATAATACAAGAACGGCCACAGCTGGAGGAAACGGTTGGATGATACCGCTTATAATGAAATAAATAGGATTAGTGTTAATTTCCCTTGGAAAGGGAGGACTGTACGTGCGGTCCTCCCTTTTGTGTTAAGTGCGGGATTCCTGCGCAGTACGGATAATTTAATCGCGCCCATCTTTGATTAAATCTGTGGGAAAGTTCTTTGATTTTCCAATTCTTTTCATTAATTTTGAATCAAAACCTTATAAACCATTACAATTATGATTAAAGCTAGTTTCTGGCGCATCACAAGCATTTTATGCGCACTTGCCACAATGGCGGCTGTGTACTCGTGTTATGACGACACAGATCTAAAAAACTCTCTCGAGGACCTCACAGACCGTGTGGAAGAGCTGGAGGATTTCCGCGATCAGGTACAATCCGAGATAGCATCCCTTAACGACATCATCAACAAACTTCAGAAACAGGTCACCGTCGACAATTTTGTATTCAACGGAGACGGTTACACCATCAACTTCTCAGACGGATCCAAGATTACCATAAGCAACGGAGAAGACGGCAAGGACGGTATGACTCCTCCTTCCATCACTGTCATAGAAAGTAACGGAGTATACTATTGGGCCTACCTGAATGCAGACGGAACCACTACACCTATCCGTGACAAGGACGGCAACCGCATACCTGTAACCGACCAGGCTCCTCTGGTACGCATCAACCAGACGACCGGTAACTGGGAGATTTCCACAGACGGCGGCCTGAGTTGGCAGGATACAGGCATGCCTTCGACAGGCGGCTCCGGGCAATCCGTATTCGCCGATGTGACCGAAGACGAGAACTATGTATATTTCCACCTTCTCGGAGACACAGTCATTACTGTTCCCAAGACTGCCGAGCTCAGTTTCAGCTTCGGAACAGATGAGGACCCCCTCTTTTTCGAGGCAGGAGAAAGCAAGACTCTGGATTACAGGATGAGCGGAGCCGTAGAGGTAGCCATCAGCAAACCCGAGGGATGGAAAGCATCTATCGAAAGTGCAGGATTTGTGATCACAGCTCCCGCAGCTGATAACTCTTTCGCTGAGACAGAGGGTACAATAAGCGTATTCATGGTGGCCGCCAACGGACAGAGCCTCATATCCAGACTGGACGTCATGATCGGCAGCGCTCCCGTTGAATATGACTATGAATTCGAGCTCAGTCATGTAGTTGCGCAATATTACGGCAATGACTATACCGACACTCACAACTGGGTATTCTACTTCTCCGACCAGCCCCTGAATGATGACTGGACATATCCTGCAGGGACAAACAGTTACACGCTCGACCTTTATTCCTATGCTCCGGACAATATCGACAATCCTCTTCCCGCAGCCGGAGAATATGTGCTGGACGATAACGGAGACGTATATATGACCGTTGCATGGGCCATGACCTATCCCAGTCTCGGCAACGGCTATGTGGCCATGCTCAACGACGCATCCATCAACATCAGCTATGAGGGAGACAACATGGTGCTTGACGGAGTGATGACAGACGCTTATGGTAAGACGCATCACATCACTTTCTCCAACCCTGTATCCGTAACCAACTACTCTTCATACGATCCTGGCACCGGTGAGGATCCGCAGCCCGGAGACGGACTCAACATTGACGCCACCTACGCATATGGCAAACTACAGCAGTGACATGAACGATGTCATGGAAGTGTTATTCACATTCTCCGACATGCCTATTGATGAATACGGCTGGCCCACGCCTCCCGGGAACGAGATGCAGGTCATGGCTTATATGCCCTTTGACATAGACGGCAACATTTCCACCGGCACATACGAAGTAACAGCTGATTATGGGGCCTCGATGACCATCGCAAAAGGATATATGGAGATCGACGAATACTGGGGAGACGCATATTACTTTAACTCTTATTTCGGGGTCTATCTGACAACAGACAGCTATTGGCCTGAAGAGAACTACCTCATCAGCGACGGCACCATGACGGTATCCGGATCTGCCGGCAACTATACATTTGAGTTCAATTTCACAACTGATGACGGCACAGCCATTACAGGATCCTACAAAGGTGCGTTGGAGATAAGTGGCATACCTGCTCCTTACTCCTGTCTGACAGGAGACTACACCCTTAATCTGAACGGGGCTGTAGCCAACACCGCCGACTATGGTGACGCGTACGATAACGGCTTCAATAATTTCTACATAGAACTGGCTCCTGCAGGGCCTAAGCACGCACCACTTGTCATAAGAACGACAGAGCCCGCTGAAAATGTAAATAAAGCTGCTCCTATGTTCAACAGTGTCAAGAAAGGGAACGACAGAGACTCATTCAGATAAACTGGTCTTG
This sequence comes from uncultured Bacteroidales bacterium, assembly GCA_944326225.1. GTDB lineage: Bacteria > Bacteroidota > Bacteroidia > Bacteroidales > UBA932 > Coprenecus. Next base: position 11,286 of record CALVDI010000010.1, read on the forward strand.
TTTATAAAAGAAAAGCAGGCACGCCGAATGTATGCCTGCTTTTCTTTTACAATATCTTCAGAATTACAGTTTCCTCGGAAGAGACCTGCCTGAACCAGGACGTGCAGGTGACGACATGGAGGAAGTATTGTCATTGTACACAACCGTACCCGTCCATGTTCCGGTTATCTTATGTGGTTCATCCAGATTGTCATCCATACAGTCTATTTCCACGGTGGTCGTTCCATCAGTGTGATTGGTCACTGATATCACGCCAGAATACAAAGGCGAGACCTTTGTCTGAGCTGCCTGCTCATCATACTGATATAGCCAGGATCCACTTTCGAATGGATAAGACGCATATCCCTGGATGGCAGTAAACTCATCTCCGCTGGAAGACACTGCATAGCGGCCGTCAGGTATACCGCCGCTAAAATCATTGTATGGACTGCAAAGTTCTATAATAAACGAGTCACCAGTCCATCCGTCATTTAAGATATGCAGATACCAGATATATGTTCCATAACCATAATAGTCCCCGTCGAATGTTGCCTCAAGGCGAGCCCGGGTCAGATCAGCAGTAAAATCATCTGTCAATATTGACGACACATCCGGTGCAGGCTCATAATAGTCCTTGAACTGGATAGGGCCGGTATATATCATATGGTGTGTTTCCCCGTTGACATCCTTTAATACCGCATCCAATACATAATCCTCTCCCTGCAGTTCAACAGTGAGTTCCCCGTCTGTGAATCCGATCGAAACATTCTCAGTAGCACTTTGATTGTTCACCGAATACATCGAAAAATCCGGAGTGAATGTCATTGGCTCAGTCCGTCCCGGCTCACCAAGAGGATAAGTACCGGGAAGCAGAGCAAGCCTGTTGGCATTATCCGGCGCAGGGAGGAACATATCAAACTTATAAACTTTTGCATTGCCTACATCCCAGCCAAGATCCGACACCATCAAATAGTAGTTGTGAGGCGTTCCTGGCATACCCAGCATATCACCGTAGTACTCGCATACAGCATCGGAGGCTTCAAGGATATAATCATACAATGTTGCGTCCTGATTTACTTGAATACTTTTCTGGATAAAATTGTTTCCAAGCCTATACTCTACTATAACATCACCCGATCTCGGTGTTTTCAGTTCGTTTCGGTCCACTGTGACAGTTATAATGGACTCACTGTCCCGGGCCTCGATCCAGTCCTCCGAACAAGACACAGCTACAAAAGCGCTGTCAAGTGTATGCGTAAGAGAGTAAGCGATTTGAAAGACTCCTCCTTCTTCACCAACATTGATGACGGTATCCTGCAAGGTCAACTCGGGGAAAACCACATCAGGCACCTCGTTCTTTTCCGTACATGCATACAATCCCGACAAAGCTACTACCGGGAGCAAGATTATTATTGAGTTTAAAGTTCTCATTTTATCGATAATTATCAAGAATGGCCCCTACTATACAGTAAAGGCCATCTTTTTTAAAGTTAAATAATATACGTCTACATAATTCTGAGTGACATCGGTCCAGTATACCTTGCATGTCTGGAGAGATTGTCCTCCTCTGTAACTACATCAAGGTCTATGATATAGTTATCACCATCTTTAGTCACTGTGAGTTTTCCCTCAGTAAACAACTTTCTCTCTACAGCCATTGTTCCAGGGAAATAGCTGCTACCGAAGTGATATATACACCATTCGCTGTAACCTCCGTCTGTCTGCAGCTCATAAGTTCCCTCAGGGACCATATCTGTACCTTCGGGCTGTTCAGGGAAATAAACATTGATCTGGAAATAGTGTCCGGCAGGATCCTGTGTATAACCCGTATCGCCCCAGCCTGTATCGGAGATATAGAACTGAGCGGAATGGATACCTGTGTCAGGAGAATTCTTCTCTCCGTAATAATATCCCTGATAATACTGACATATCACTTCCTGATCCCAGATACGGCTTGCCTGAACTACGGGGATAGTATACTCTATCCCTGCATAACTGAGTGTTATCTCCGCAGATCTATCCTCAAACTCCATATTTTCAGACACATACACAGAGATCTCACCATACATCTGAGTAAAGAATGTCAACCATGACGCATTGGAAGATGCCTGAACATTCTCTTCCACAGGATTCTCGATAGAATAACGGATTATCACAGTATCCGCTCTCCAATCTACCTCGATAGTCTCGGGTGTCGATTCATCCAGAATGAATTTCGTTTCATTCTCTATCACTGGTTCCTGGGGATCATCAGGTCCATCATCCGGCCCTTTCTGGGGATCTTCGGGATCGCAGGAGATGAAAAGCATAGCCGCAAAGGCCATACACACATAAGATAAGGTTTTTCTCATAGCGTTACAATATTAAAATGATTGATAAACTGACATTAATTCATAGGAGATACTGTAATAGCGGAAGTTTCATTCTGTCCGACAAAAGAAGTTCCTGTCGAATCTGTCCTGACCAAAGTAAATCCGCCGGCCGGGAAATATGCAGGTATATCATGGGGAATCTGTACAGTAGAACCCATAATGAACAGATCAAGCGCGACCACATCATAGTCATACCCTCCAGATGTTCCTGAATACATGGATGCAGTGATTACTCCGTCCTCCTCGTAGAGTGTGAATATATCATCTGCAAAATTAAGCAGCTGATACTGGTTGTCCGATCTATAGCATATCGGCATCCAGAAGAAAGTATATCCTCCATACTCGATATATCCCTGCACTATTTTCAGGCCCTTCCTGCCGTCATCAGACAACTGCGCCATAGCAGGTAATCTTGCCCCCATCTGCTCTTCAAGTATACTCCAACCGTAGATGTACAGGGTCTTGACATCGTTGGGACTGGGTTCTATCGTTATGTCAAATGTCATAGGCTCATCCAGCATCGTATATACAGGTACGGAACCATCAGCAGTAAGTTGAAGAGTCTGCGTGGATGTCACTGTGTACGAACCTATCCACTCCTCAAGTCCTTCCGGCATTTCAGGAACCGGATCTGTAGTTATAGGGTCACTTATCACCAGCTTTTCGACACCACTTTCGTGCGTTACATAACATACTACAACATATTCAGTATCCGGCTCAAGTCCAGACATACCTCCCTCAAGCCGTCCTATACTGTTGATAACAGATATACCTTCATCAGTCATTCTTTGAGTCAAAATATTAGGCAAGGCATCCTCACCGAAATCCTCCACCACCTCTGTCGTCAGTACATCCATCATTACAGAAGCTACACCATGACCGGTGAAGACATACCATATGGAATTGTACTTATAATAATTGAACACATCATCATCTTTGAGATACACCTGTTCTATCTCAAACCAGTTATCCTCAAGTTTCAGGTCAACTGTCACACTGCCCCATTCAGAATCGGCATAGCCGCTCTCGGGAGCCGCCTTTGCCATCACTTTAACAACATACGAACCTTCGGCAAGTCCGGACTCCGTAAGATAAGGCTGTGATGTGGACTTCGTTTCTCCATTCACTTCATACTCATAGTACATGGCATGCGTCACGCTTGGCCAGGTTATTGTAAAACTGTCCGAAGTCTGCTCCGATATTGTAAGAACAGGGGTCTCAAGAACCACAGGGGTGGTATCAGTAGACTCTTCCTTCTCTTTCTCACAGGAACTCAGGGCGAATACCGCGACAAGCGGTACAAAAAGAAAATAAATATTTTTCATGTTCAGTAAACAAAAGTTCTAACAAAAGTACTGAATATTTTTATTAATCCGACCTAATTGGCAAAGTTTTCATCGATAAAAATGACGTAACGGGCCGTGACCATGACCGATACGCAGTCCTGAGGCCGATACGATAGCCTCATGCACATATGCGACTGCCGAATGTACCGCCTCGCGCAACGGCCTGCCGGCACCCAGAAATGCCGCCGTTGAGGAAGACAGGGTACAGCCTGTTCCGTGCAGATTGAGAGTCTTGATACGTTCCGAGGTAAAATGCACAAGACCGTCCGAGTCACACAGAACGTCCACCGAACAGGACCCGTCGTTCAGATCCCCTCCTTTGACAAGGAAGGCGCAGCCATAACGGTCCCGCAGCACAACAGCGGCCTTATCCATGTCCTCGACAGAGACTATGCGGAAACCCGCCAGCCGCGATGCCTCATCTATATTGGGAGTCACAAGATGTGATCTTGGGAAAATCCTGGAGCACAGCTCATTCACTGCCTCAGGCAAGGTCAGCGGGTCCTTGCTGGTCGAGACCATAACCGGATCCGTAACCACATACAGCACGGGATGGACCGTAAGCTGCTCAGCTATAGCCCTGACTATCGGCACTGTTCCCGTCATGCCTATCTTGACCGCATCAACAGCCAGATCAGACATCACCGCATCTATCTGTGCGGCCACCAGCTCAGGCCTCATATACTCGACTTCCGCAACTCCTAAGGTATTCTGTACAGTAACGGCTGTTACAGCTGCCGCCGCATACCCGCCGCAGGCCGACACAGCCTTGATGTCTGCCTGTATGCCGGCTCCTCCGGAAGGATCCGAGCCTGCGATCGACAATACTATGGGATACTCCTTCATAATATCTCTCAAAATAAAAAGGGGGCAGACGCAATCCACCCCCTTAATTTGCTTTTGTCCATGAAATGTATCAGGATGAGTAAAGTGCAGGACGTTGAAAACAACACCGTAGTCTGCACATTCTCATTCATCTTATTACCATACATTGAGAGGACGACCTGCCATCAGAGAACGTGCCGCATTCTTGACTTTCTCGATAACTGCCTCGTTCTCGACATCGGAGAGCACCTCGTCGATAAGTTCTACGATCGTCTCCATATCTTTCTCCACAAGACCTCTTGAGGTGATTGCAGGGGTTCCTACGCGGATTCCGGAAGTAGTGAACGGAGTACGGCTGTCGAAAGGCACCATGTTCTTGTTGACAGTGATGTCGGCGCGTACGAGTGTCTTCTCCGCCACCTTACCGGTCAGATCGGGGAACTTGGTGCGGAGGTCGATCAGCATCAGGTGGTTGTCGGTACCGCCGGATACGATCTTGTAACCTCTGTCGAGGAATGCCTGAGCCATGGCTGCGGCATTCTTCTTGACCTGCATCTGGTATTCCTTGAACTCAGGCTGCAGGGCCTCATAGAAAGCTACCGCCTTTGCTCCTATGCAGTGCTCGAGAGGACCGCCCTGAATACCAGGGAACACAGCGGAGTTGATCAGCTGGGACATCATCTTTATCTGACCCTTAGGAGTCTTCAGACCCCATGGATTCTCGAAGTCCTTGCCTATCAGGATAGCACCGCCACGGGGACCACGGAGGGTCTTGTGAGTGGTGGTGGTCGCAATGTGGGCATATTTCACAGGATTGTCCAGCAGACCTGCAGCGATAAGTCCTGCAGGATGGGCCATGTCTACCATAAAGATGGCTCCTACCTTGTCAGCTATCTCACGCATCCTCTTCCAGTCCCACTCACGGGAATAAGCTGAGGCTCCGCCGACGATAAGCTTGGGCCTGCACTCAAGGGCTGTCTTCTCCATCTGGTCATAGTCCACGCGGCCGGTCTCCTCGTTGAGTTTATAGGCTACGGGATGATAGTTGATACCTGACATATTGACGGGTGAGCCGTGAGTGAGGTGTCCGCCATGAGCCAGATCCAGTCCCATGAAAGTATCTCCGGGCTTGAGACATGCCATGAACACCGCCATGTTGGCCTGAGCGCCGGAGTGAGGCTGCACATTGGCGAACTCGGCTCCGTAAAGTTCTTTAAGACGGTCGATAGCGAGCTGCTCTACCTGATCGACCACCTCGCATCCGCCATAATAGCGTGCGCCGGGATAACCCTCGGCATATTTGTTTGTCAGGCAAGAGCCGAGTGCGGCCAGAACGTTGTCGCTGACAAAGTTCTCAGAGGCAATCAGCTCTATCCCATGGAGCTGCCTGTTCTCTTCTTTCTTAATTAGTTCTGATATTTGAAGATCCTGTTTCATAATATGAAGTTTGTATTATCTCTGTCTATATTCTGCAAAATTATACAGAATTTTCTCCACTGGCAAATGTTTTTCAAAATTGATTAGCCTCGGACGGGGCATACACCATCGGAGCGGAAGCACCTGTTATCTCGTCTATAGGAGACACACCGTCCTTAGTAAGGACAAACCTCTGACGGAACACTTTTCCATAGTTGCCGTCCGCATCTTCCGCCACCGCATACGCTACATACTCCTTGTCCCAGGTGCATGTCCAGCCTGATGTCCCGGAATCCTTTACGCCATTGACTATATTATTGATGATCATCTCGTCACTGTATGTGTCATAGACGTCTGCCCATGCATATATCATATGGTACCAATGCACAGCCGGACCGGACACCTCAGTCTTTGCCACAAGATAGGCCTTGCCCGCGGTCTGTGAATAAGTATACGGGTCATATGCGTAAAGCTCGTCTCCATCATAGTAGCTCGACAGATCCAGTTCACACACCGCATCAGACACCACTGCCTCAGGTGAAGTGAACACCTCGCTGCTCTGCATATTTGCAATCTCTCCGGCCTCTATATCCACCGCCATTGCCACAAACCTATAAGAGGTATTGGGTGTAATCGAATATGTCCATGCATCGCGTCCTTTGAACGTAGCTGTCCACCGCCAGTACTCAGAGGCATCAGCCACAGCTCCTGATGCTATCTGGCTCTCGCACTGACTTTCATAGTACTCCCTGACCTGTTCCACAGTGTAGTTGCCAGGGAACAGCTCGTAGTAATAATAGACACTGGGATCGGAAGGTATTACCTCTACATCCACACTCCTCGGCTTCAGATTAGTAATATTAAACACGAAGGTACAGAGTGACGGATCACCGCCTTCTACCGTCCTGAAATCCATCCTGCTGAGACCAGTCGTATATGAACCGCCGTCAAAACCGAAGGCCACGGCCACATAATCAGTATTCGCATCCAGGTTATTGAAAATCTTTGTCTGATTGCCGGTCACCACCTCAGACGCGATATCGTAGTAGTCTACCAGAGCCCACATAAGATAGTCATCATCCCAACCGGCAACTGAAGCCGCCGTCTCGACTCCTATCCAATAAGGATCGTTATTGCTGGCAGTAGTAACGACTTCTGCCGAAGAACCAGTTATATTTATTACTTCCACAATCTGAATCTTATTATCTGATTCCAGACCTGGAGCCTGGAATGTCTGCCATGCAATTTCGGAAGTTATATTGCATTCCTGGTCCCATGCAAAAGCCGCAAACCAATAGTTCCACTTAGGCTGCAGATTATACCTGAACGTATGCTCGCCGTTGACCGCCAAAAGATCGTACACATCTTTACGGCTATAACCGGACCACAAATACATATTGATTATCGATTCCATATAATTCACGGCAGCCTCAGGCATGGATCTGCCGTATATGTCATAATCAGTCTGATTGAGCATAATATAACAATAGTGCTCTTCCGGATCCGACGGCACGACTTTCACATCAGCCGTAGACACTCCGTCCCCGGTATATTTGGCATCAACGTCTATTTCAAATGTCAGATCTATTTCCTGAATGGCCTCTGTCTTGGCATATGCCCTTGCTATAGGCGTAAGCCTCTCGCCCGATACCGTGACCCCGAAAGCAAACACACAATACTCAGTGTCACTCTCCAAATTACTGAATGTATCATCGTATTCTCCGACAAGGAGATACTCGGACAACACCTCCTCCAGCGAGACATCGTACTGATCGGATATCGAAATATAATAATTCATGGCATCCTCGAACAACACGTCGTCATCCTCGAACCCAGCCATACTCTCCATATCTGAAGAGAGCACAAGATATGTCATAGTCTCATCTGAGGGTCTCACCGTCACATGCATGGAGGTGGTGGTAACATTGTCAATTTCTATCTGTATATCCTTGTTTCCCATCTCCGTTTTAGGACCCTGCACTACATTGAACTCTAAAAACAGGCTTCCGTAATCAAGGTGGACTACAGCCTTTCTTTCCTCCTCCAAAGGATTTTCTTCTACGGTAAAGCTTATCTCGCCGTAGGTTTCTGCCATAACATCAGTGATCCAGTCGGCCTTAACGACAGGTATCACTTTATCTGACGTTGGATTGACCACCTCATAGTAGAATACACATTCGCCTCCTTTCCAGTCCACTGTAATATCGCCTTCAGTTACAGCCAGAAATTCGGTTTCATTTTGTTTTTCGTCCGGATTTTCGCAGGAAGACACTGCTAACACCGACAGCATCATGAGCACTGTCGACAGTCGGATAATTCTGTTCATATTGCCTTATATCTAAAGTTAATTAGTTATTGAAAAGTTAAAATTAATATTTTTGCATTACAATCTATCAAATATGTTTAGGAAATTGTTGAACAGCGAGTTGGGAAGACCGGATATCGAGGAATATAAAGCCCTGTCTAAAAGCCCTATAACCGTAGTCCTGGACAATGTGAGGAGCCGGCACAATATCGGTTCGGCCTTCCGCACCTGCGACGCTTTCCGCGCTTCGGGGATAGTGCTGTGCGGCATAAGTTCCACATCTCCCGCCCCTGAGATTCACAAATCCGCCCTGGGGGCCGAGTTCTCGGTGGACTGGGTCTGGCGGCAGGACACAGTGGAGGCAGTCAGGGAACTGAAGGCGCATGGATACACCGTCATAGGAGTGGAACAGACCGAAGACTCAATATCCACCGATGATTTCCTCTACGGAAGAAGGGAACTTGACCCTGCCGGGAGATACGCAGTAATCTTCGGTAACGAAGTCCACGGCATCTCTCAGGAGGCTGTGGACCTGTGCGACTTCACTCTGGAGATTCCCCAGTACGGTACCAAGCACTCGATCAACGTATCCGTGGCCATAGGCATAGTCCTCTATGTCCTCGGACGCGGGCTGCACTAAGGATTCATCAGGTCAGTATTGACAAAGCGGATAATGTCGTAGATGGACTCTATCGCAGCGGCTGCAGGTCCCTCCGGCTCTATCAGCTTGGCCTTGTTGTAGGCATTGATGGCGTCCCCCCACAGCTCATGTCGGCGGTAGATACCTCCCAGCAGGAACCACGCCTGGGGATTCTGAGGCTCTGCCTCCAGAAGCCGTTCTATCTCGTCCCTGGCATCGTCCAGACGGCCGGCGGCTATCAGTTTCTCTATCTCAGTTATAGTAGCCATACTCTATACCAGTCCGCTGAATCCCATGAACGCCATGGCCAGGATACCGGCCGTGACCAGTGCGATGGGAGTACCTTTGAATGCCTTGGGAACGGATACCAGGTCCAGCTGCTCGCGGATACCGGCGAAAAGCACCATCGCCACACCGAAGCCCAGTGCGCTGGATGCGGCGTAGACTACGGTCTCGCCCAGATTGAGCAGATGAGCCTCACCGCCGAAGGTGAATTCCTTGGTCACCACGCTGATAGCCACTCCGAGCACAGTACAGTTGGTGGTAATCAGGGGCAGGAAGATGCCAAGGGCCTGATACAGCGAGGGAGATATCTTCTTGAGAATGATCTCGACCATCTGCACGAGGGCCGCAATCACCAGGATGAAGACTATCGTCCTCATGAACGTGATGTCCAGACTGGCCAGTATATAATGGTCTATGAGATATGTGACCAAAGTAGACAGGGTGATGACGAACACCACTGCGGCGGACATGCCCGTGGCCGTACTGACCTTATTGGAGACACCCAGGAACGGGCAGATGCCGAGGAACTGGGCCAGTACGATATTGTTGACAAATACCGCCGATATGATTATTATCAGATATTCCATAATGTATTAAGCCTTTTTTTGAGTAAGTTTTCTAAATACCACCATGAGGTAGCCCAGCACGATGAATCCTCCGGGTGCCAGGACGAAAGCCAGCATACCGTCTCCGCCCTCGGCGAGCTTCATGCCGAAGAACGACAGATTGCCAAGCAGCTCGCGCACCATACCGATGACTGTCAGGGCCAGCGTGAAACCGAGTCCGATACCGATACCGTCACAGGCCGAGTCCAGAGGAGTGTTCTTGTTGGCGAACGCCTCAGCCCTGCCGAGGATGATGCAGTTGACCACGATCAGCGGGATGAACAGGCCCAGGGCCGCATACAGGTCAGGCACATAGGCCTGCATCAGGAGCTCCAGAACCGTAACGAACGAGGCTATGATGACTATGTAGGCCGGGATACGGACCTTGTCGGGAATCATCTTGGCCAGAAGCGAGATGAATACGTTGGAGAGAATGAGGACGAAAGTAGTGGCGAGACCCATTCCCATACCGTTTATCGCGGAGGTAGTGGTACCGATGGTGGGACACATACCGAGCACGAGGATAAACGTAGGATTATCCTTGATGATGCCGTTGGCTATAATTCTCAGTTTACTCATATTCCGCTATTTTGAGTTGTTGTCCATAATCTTCTGAAATACCCTCCAGGCCCTGTCCACCGCATCGCAGTAAGCCCTGGAGGTAATGGTGGAGGCCGTGATGGCGTCCACGTCCCCGCCGTCCTTGGCCACGCTGAGCCTGAAAGAAGCCGGATTCTTGCCTACAAACTGGGAATAGAAGGCAGGTTCCGTCATCTTCGCGCCCAGACCGGGGGTCTCGGCATGGGATATGACGGAAGTACCCACGATGTTGCCATCCATGTCAAAGCCGACCATGATGTTGATCGTGCCGCTGAATCCCTTGGATGTAAAGGACTCTACCGCATAGCCCACAGCCTGGCCGTCCTTACGGGCCGGATATACCGCGACTTCCTTTCCGTCTATCTCCACCGTCATCTTCTCGGATGACGGCGCGTTGTCAAACTCCGGTGTCACCAGAGCGATGGCGTTGTTGGTCTTCTTGATCTGCTCCTGGTCTATCTTGCCTTTAGTCATCACGTACACTCCCCCGAGCAGGGCGGAGCACACCAGACATACCAGAGACAGGCAGAGGACCATGCTGCGAAGTGTGGATTCCTTAGGCATGACTCACCTCCTTCCCGAACCTTGCGGGCTTGATGTATTTGTTGAGTAAGGGTACTATCGAGTTCATAATGAGTATCGCAAACGAGACTCCCTCGGGATACGAGCCGAAGTAACGGATAAGCACAGTGAGCACTCCGATGCCGATACCGTAGATGACCATTCCCTTGACCGCCATTGGCGAGGTCACGTAGTCGGTGGCCATGAATACCGAACCGAGCAGAACGCCTCCTGTCAGGATATTGAACAGAGGGTCGGTGTACTGGGACGGATCGATCAGCCAGAAGATACCGGTCATCACGGCCACGGTCAGGATGATAGTAACTGGGATGTGCGGGCGGATGACCCTGCGTACCAGCAAATATATGAAACCGAGGATGATGGCCAGCGCGGAGGCCTCTCCGGCCGAGCCGCCTGCCCGGGCAAAGAGCATCTGCCCGTAGGTCAGGTCAGGGTTGGCGGAGAGAATCTGGTCCACTGTCATGCCCTGTGCAAGTCCCTCCTTGACCAAAGCCAGCGGAGTCGCGCCGGTGACGGCATCCACTCCGGGGCGGAACCAGGAAGCGGGCACGGTCCAGTCCGTCATGATCACAGGGAAGGATATCAGCAGGAAGACACGGCCCACCAGCGCGGGGTTGAAGATATTGTGACCCAGTCCGCCGAATGTCATCTTGGCCACACCTATAGCCACCACGGCTCCGATCACTATCACCCACCAGGGTGCTGTCGGAGGCAGGTTGAGAGCCAGCAGGACTCCGGTCACGGCTGCGGACAGGTCGGTGACGGTCACCTTGGTCCGCATCAGATATTTCTGAATGAGGAACTCCACACCCATACATGCTATCACACCCACCAGCAGCAGCTTTATGGCGGAGAGACCGTAGAAGTACACGGCCACCAGCATCGAGGGAGCAAGGGCGATAAGCACGTCCTTCATGATCTTCCTCGTGCTCTCATCTCCATGAACATGGGGTGCGGGAGATACTATCAGTTTTCTCATATTCTTATAATGGTTTAATCAGTTACTTCTTGGGACGGCTCCGCATGATGCGCATAACATCGGCCTTCGCGGTCCGGATGTAGTCCAGCAGGGGGATGTAGGCCGGACAGGTGAACATACAGCATCCGCACTCGATGCAGTCGTAGACTTTGTTGTGCTCCAGATCCTCCATACGGCCTGCACGGGCGAGCTTGTTGAGCAGATAAGGCTCCAGTCCCATCGGACAGGCCTGCACGCACTTGCCGCAGCGGATACACTCACTCTCCTCCATGCGCTTGGTCTGCTTCTCTGTGAGCAGCAGCAGGGATGAGGTGCTCTTGACGGAAGCAGCGGAGAGATTGGCCACGGCCTTGCCCATCATAGGACCGCCGCTGATTATCTTGGCCGTCTTCTGAGGTACGCCTCCGACAGCCTCGAGAATCTTCTCAAAAGGAGTTCCCACCCTGAGCAGGAAATTGTGCTGGGAGTCCAGACACTCTCCGGTAACCGTCATCACGCCCTCGAAAAGCGGCTTGTTCTTCTGGACCGCCTCGTAAACAGCGAATGAGGTGCCCACGTTCTGAACCACCACGCCTGCGTCTATAGGCAGCCCCATGGAGGGCACCCTGCGGCCGGTCACGGCATCAATGAGCTGCTTCTCGCCGCCCTGTGGATATTTCTTGCGCAGAGAGACCACTTTTATCTCCGGATACGAGGAGGCTGTCAGCTCTCTCATCTTCTTTATGGCCTCGGGTTTGTTGTCCTCTATACCGATGTAGCCTTCAACAACACCCAGGGCCTTCATCATGATACGGGCTCCGAGCAGCACTTCCTCGGCATGTTCGATCATCAGGCGGTAGTCGGAGGTCAGATACGGCTCGCACTCGGCACCATTGATGATAAGGAACTCCGCTTTCTTACCCGGAGGAGGAGACAGCTTCACGTGAGTCGGGAAAGACGCACCTCCCAGACCTACGACTCCGCAGTCCGCTATCCTCTTTATAATCTCGGCCGGAGACAGGGTTATATCCCTGACGATGTCCGGTGTACGGTCTATGGACTCATCCCACTCGTCACCTTCCACGTCTATGATCACGTGCATCACCGGATTGCCCGCCAGGTCGGCGTATGGCTCGACGGCAGCGACGGTGCCCGACACGGAACTGTGAATATTGGCGGAAATAAATCCTGCGGAAGCCCCTATCAGCTGTCCTGTCCTGACCTTGTCACCCTTCTGTACGAGAGGCTTGGCGGGAGCTCCCAGATGCTGGGACATGGATATGTACATCCTCTGAGGCAGAGGGAATGTCTCTATCGCTGAGTCTGCGGATATCTTGCAGTCATGCGGGTGAACGCCACCCATTGAAAATGTACGTCTCATTGCTTGTCAGTTTTTGGTTCTTCCGCGGGAGCGGCAGCCGGTTTGGGAGGGAAATTGACGGCATGGATGGCTCCTGTAGGACACTCGGCCACACACTTGCGGCAGAGCTTGCATTTATTGAAATCTATATAAGCCAGATTGTTCTCGACGGTAATGGCTCCGAACGGGCAGACCTTCTCGCACTTGCGGCAGCCGATGCAGGCAGCGGAGCAGGCCTTGCGGGCCACGGCTCCCTTGTCCTGGCTCATGCAGGACACATATACGCGGCGGTTCTTAGGTCCCTTGTTGCGCAGTTCGATGATACCCTTGGGACAGGCTCTGACACAGGCACCGCAGGCAGTACACTTTTCCTCGTCCACCTCAGGGATAAGGGTCTCGGGGTTGACCTTTATGGCTCCGAACGGACAGGCACGCTCACAGTCCCCTCCTCCCAGGCAGCCGAAACGGCATCCTGTGTCACCGGCATAAAGCGAGCTGATTATGCGGCATGAGACCGAGCCGTCATACTCATTGACACGCACTCTGTTCTGACATGTACCGTTGCACCTTACCACGGCCACCATAGGAGCCTTCTCCTCGGCCTGCACACCCATCGCGGCCGCCACCTTCTGCATGACGGCATTGCCGCCAACGGGACAGAACTTGCCGTCAAGCGATCGGGACTTCACACATGCCTCGGCAAAGGCCCTGCAGCCGGCAAAGCCACAGCCTCCGCAGTTGGCTCCGGGCATCGTGGCCTCGACAACATCGATGAGCGGGTCCTCCTCCACGTTGAATTTCTTGGCAACGAGAAAGAGCACCACCGCGAGCAACAGACCCAATACGCTGAGAGTGATGACTGTAAAAATAAATGTTGTACCCATCTGCTGTTATTTTATCTTTTCTACAGTAAATATGAATCCTGAGTTGAGCTTGTCCCTGAACTGAGCCAGCACCAGATAGTACAGAGCCACGAATCCCAGGGCTCCGAGTCCGGTCACCAGCTCATTTTCAAAAAACATAGGCAAAGTTAATAATAAAACCAATAAAATGAACAGCGGAATCAGATAAGCTATCAAAACTGCCTTGAAGCCCTGACCCTGTCGTATTATCACATTGACCTCGTCGCCTACGGCAATGCTTCCGTCATCGGGACGGCGGACCGGGATGATGCGGGTCTTTCCGTCCGAAGCTCCGCATACAGACCTGGCCTGACATCCCGAGCAGGCCGTCTGTGTCAGGATCTGAACCTTTATCTGTGAGCCGGACACGCCCACTACCCTGCCGGCATGTCTTATCTCTGCATCTGTCTGTTTCATTTCTATTTATTTTTAACCACTTTGCAATCTTCCAACGGATATCGAAGCCCTTCCCAGTCCGCCAGCCGTCCGAAGACCGAACCGACAATGATAGGAGACTCGAACAGCAGGGGCACCCGGTTCATGTCGTCCGAGACCCAGATATACATCTCCTGCTCCCCGGTGAACACCTCCCCGGCCACCACTTTGGCCGCGAATTTCATCGTCTTGTAGACCCCGAGTCCCGGCACGCGCTTCTCCTCCCTGCCGATATAGCGGAAATATATGTCGAATATCTCCTCGTCTATGGCGAAGGAGACAGGATTGTTGACTCCCTGCTCCAACGCCTCGAAATCCATGTTGCGGGCGTTGTAGAACAGAGTAAGGATGTCAAACGTACATTCGTTTCCAGGCAGCAGGGTATCCAGCGACCGCCTGGCCCACTCTATCCTGGCGTCTATGGCATGGGTGCTGTCATCCCAGCTGTAGGTGTTCTTTATGGTATACTTACCTTCGTGTATGTCCCTGTGGAAATACACCGGACGGACACTGTCCTCGTAGAAAACGGACTCGTAGGTATCCCTGACCTTGAAGAACACATCCCAGAAACGGTAGGTGCTGCCGGTAGCCACCGGATGCAGCAGATGTCTGCCGTCTCTCTCTCCGCCGTCATGCAGGGTCACCTCGGCCGAGCCCACGTCAGTCCTGATGCCCAGCCACTTGTAATGAATGACATAAGAGAGCCTCTCTCCTTGAGCAAAAGCATGGTCTTCCTCCAGGTACGGATGTATGGGGAAGCACTGTCCGCGCAGCTGCCAGGAAAGCGCACACAGCAGAGACCAAAATACAATATATCTAAATATCCTCCTCAAACTCAGAATGATTCATACTTGACTCCACTCTGTACTCATCCTCAGAAAGGTCTATATCTCCGAAACCGCCTTCATCAGCATCCACGAAACGGGCCTCGGAGGCACGGAAGCGCATGGGCACGTCAGCCGTGGAGCCGTTACGGTGCTTGGCTATGATGATCTGGGCCTCTCCCGGCACGGCAGACTCACTCTCGGTTCCGTAATACTCCGGACGGTGTATGAACATCACTATGTCGGCATCCTGCTCTATGGCTCCCGACTCGCGGAGGTCGCTGAGCTGGGGACGCTTGTTGCCGCCGCGGGTCTCGACGGCACGGCTGAGCTGGGAAAGGGCTATCACCGGTATGTCCAGTTCCTTGGCTATGGCCTTGAGCGAGCGCGAGATATTGGACACCTCCTGCTCCCTCATGCCGCGCAGCTCCGGAGGACCGGTCATGAGCTGAAGGTAGTCTATGATGATGAGCTTGACTCCGGCGTTGCGCACCAGACGGCGGGCCTTGGAGCGCAGCTCATATATCGAAAGCGACGGAGTATCGTCTATATACAGCGGAGCCGAAGCCAGATCCTTTATCCGCTCGTGAAGCTGGACCAGCTCATACTCCTGCAGTTTCTTTCCTCCGCGTATCTTCTCCGAAGAGAGTCCGGTCTCGGAGACCAGAAGTCTCTTGACCAGCTGCTTGGATGACATCTCAAGCGAGAAGAATGCGACCGGTATCCTATGGTCCACTGTCATGTTCCGGGCCATGGTCAGCACGAAGGCCGTCTTACCCATGGCAGGACGGGCCGCTATAATCACCAGGTCCGAAGCCTGCCAGCCGAGGGTGATCCTATCTATCCCGGTATAGCCGGAAGCCACACCGCTCAGACCGTCAGTCCGCTCCTGGTTGGCCTCTATCTCCATCACTGCCTCCTTGATGACGTCCTGTACAGGCTGGGTCTCCCGCTTCATATTCTTCTCCGCCAGGTTGAACAGTTTCTGCTGGGCTCCGTCCAGTAGGTCGTCCACAGGGATGCCGTCATCAAACGAGTCCCTCTGCACCTGGGCCGATATGGTTATCAGTTCTCTCTGTATATATTTCTGGAGCAGTATCTTCACGTGGTAGTCCACATGAGCGGCTGCACCCACCTTTGACGACAGCAGACTCAGGTAATACGGTCCGCCTATCTCATCCAGCGAGCCGTCCTTCTTCAACTGCTCCGCCACTGTGTATATATCCACCGGATCATGCGCCAGCGAAAGGCTGGATATTGCAGAGAATATCTTCCGGTGCGCATCCTTATAAAAACAGTCAGCCGTCAGAGAATCAAGCACATCCGGCACCGCGTTGGGTTCGATGAGCATGGCTCCCAGCACAGCCTCCTCGACATCCAGGGCCTGAGGCGGTTTCTTACCTGCCTCCAGACCGACAGCATCCAGGGAGACTTCTTTCTTACTTTTAGGTTTGGTAGTTTTAACAGGCATGGTCTTCAATGATTAGAGTTTATCCAACGCCCTGATTACGGCGTTCACGGCCATATCCGCCTCCTCCATGCTTATGCACAGCGGGGGTGCGATACGGAAAGATGTGGGATTGTAGAGGAAATAATCGCTCACCGCTCCCTCGTCCAGCAGCAGGCCCAGCATCCGCGAGGCATAGTCCTCCCGGCCCAGATCCACTGCCAGCAGCAGACCGGAGCGGCGTATCTCCCTTACAGCCGGATGAGAGCGGAGCGCATCCTCTATATACTGTCCCTTGGTCTCAGCCTGAGCCACCCAGTCCTCCCGCAGCAGCACCTTGAGCGAGGCAAGCGCGGCGGCACAGCACACCGGATGTCCTCCGAATGTAGTGATATGCCCGAGAACCGGATTGCAGGTAAATGCGTCCAGCCTCCGCTTGGAAGAGACCACTCCTCCCAGAGGCATCCCTCCGCCGAGGGCCTTGGCCAGCACCAGAATGTCCGGCACGGTTCCGTATTTCTCAAATGCGAACATCCGGCCGGTGCGGCCGAATCCGGTCTGCACCTCATCGAAGACCAGCAGCGCACCTGTCTCGTCGCAACGTAAGCGCAGGGCCTGCAGGAAACCGTCCTCTGGTACAATCACCCCCGCCTCACCCTGTACCGGTTCCACTATCACGCACGCCGTATGCTCCGTTATCCGGGCCAGATCCTCCACCATGTTGAAGCGCAGATGATCCACATCCGGCAACAGCGGTCCGAACACGCTCTGACGCTCCGGATCCGTCATAAGACTCAGCGAAGTATGGGAAGACCCGTGATAACAGTTTACGAACGAAGCCATGCGCCTGCGGCCCGTAAGCCGCTTGGCCAGTTTCAAGGCCGCATCCACGGCCTCCGAGCCGGAATTGACATAGTAGATGCAGTCCAGCGACGGCGGCAGAATGGATGTGAGCAGAGATGCGTGCAGCACCTGCGGGGCCTGTATCATCTCCCCATAGACCATCAGGTGAAAATAATTCTCAGCCTGTGCGCGCACAGCGGCTGTCACATCGGGATGATGATGACCTATATTGCTGACACACACACCGGACACCATATCCAGATACCTGCGGTCTCCGGAATAGATAAAAACACCATCCGCCCTGTCTACCTCAATAGCCAAAGGGGATGGTGATGTCTGTCCTACGTGCTGGAAAAACGTGCGTATCATTGCTTGTCTGCGGACGAGTTGTCCTCTTCAAAATCGGGACTCACCAGAATCCTGCCGCAGTACTCGCATACGATTATCTTCTTGTTCTGTGCTATATCCAGCTGCCTCTGAGGGGGTATCTTGTTGAAGCATCCGCCACAGGCATCCCTCTTGACAGTCACGACGGCCAGTCCATTGCGGGCATTGGCCCTCACTTTCTCATAAGCGGCCAGTGTCCTGGCATCAATGGAGGCCTTAAGCTCGGCTATCTCCTTGGTAAGTTTCTCTTCCTCCTTGGCCGTCTCTTCTATGATGGACTCGCACTCTTTCTTCTTCTCCTCCAGGTCAGACTCTTTCTTGACAATGGCCTCCTGCGTAGCTGTCACAGCTGCTTTCAACTCTTCTATGCGGGCCTTTTTCTCATTGATACGCTTATTGGCCAACTCCAGTTCCAGCTGCTGATACTCCAGTTCACGGGAGATGGAGACATACTCCCTGTTGTTCTTGACATTGGCCTGCTGTTCCTCGTATTTGGCAATGGCAGCACGGCTGTTATCCGCTTCTATCTTCTTCTGAGCCAGATATTTGTCTGCATCTGCCATCTCCTCGCGAATCTTTCCGACACGGGTCTTCAGACCTGCTGTCTCATCCTCCAGATCACGGATCTCGTCCGGAAGTTCACCGAGCAGCATATGGATCTCATCTATCCTGGAGTCCTTCTGCTGGATCATATACAAAGTGTGGAGCTTATGCTCCATCCCTGCATCGGTGTCACTGATGCTCTTGGAGAGAGATACGAACGTCTCACGCCTGTCGATGGGTGTATCCACCAAATTTTTCTGTCTTGTTGTAGCCATATCTGTCTATAAATAATATACCGGATTAACAATACTTTTCTCTGCAATCTGGAGCGCAAAGTTAGGAATTTTTTCCCTAACGGTATCATATATTACACCCACAATCCCGGACTCGCTCTCAAAATGTCCTATATCAGCAATCATCATGCCGTCAGGAGCGTAAAAATCATGATAGGATATATCCGCGCTCACATATACATCCGCACCAGCCTCACAGGCCCGGGCTATCAGAGACCGTCCGCTGCCGCCGCAGAGCGCGACTTTAGACACAGGTGCATCCGGAACCCTGGAATGGCGGACTACGCTCAGGTCCAAAGCTGACTTCATCGCCTTGAGAAATTCCTCCGCACTCACCGGCGAAGGCAGATCGCCGATCACACCCAGTCCGTTGCCGTCCGCGTCACTGTCCAGCACACGCACATTGCACAGCCCCAACAACGAGGCCGTATGTCCGCTGACTCCGCACAGGACCTTGTCCATGTTGGTGTGACAGGCATATACCGTTATCCCGTGACGGATGGCTTCCATGACAGTCCTGCCGGTGTCAGTGGCCATGGAGATCTTACTGATGCCTCTGAAGATCAGAGGATGATGGGTTATCACCATGTCCGCACCCACTTCCACTGCCTCCGCTATGAGAGCCGGAGTACAGTCAAAGCCTATCAGAGCCTTGTGAACCTCACTTTCACCGTTGCCTATACAAAAACCGGAATTGTCCCAGGTCTCCTGAATACCCAGAGGAGCCATTGCCTCTATGACCGATGCTATTTCCGCTGCTTTCATATCCTAAAACCTACTGTTCAACAACTGTGATATTTCCATAAGGGACTCCTTGATGCCACGCAGACGCTCCACTGCCTCGGCACGATGGTCCAGGCCCTCCTTATTGACCTTCATCCTGGCCGCCGCTCCCTCCAGAGTCATCCTCTGGTCCTTTACCAGATGATGAATGATCCTGAGATTCTCCACATCGGCGGGAGTGAACTTCCTGTTGCCCTTTTTATTTCTCTGCGGTCTTACGAACTCCGGGAACGAGTCCGACCAGAAACGCACCAGAGAAGTGCTCTCTCCCAATATCTCAGCCACTTCTCCGATACTGTAGTACAGTTTTTCCGGTTTATATTCCTTATATGGCATAAATCATGTTTTAATCCAGGGACTGCCCGGTATTGACAGCATACAGCAGCAGCTCTCCATATCTTTCAGTATCCAGTTCTCCGTTGAAAAAGCA
The DNA here is from genome assembly GCA_944326225.1 of uncultured Bacteroidales bacterium. GTDB lineage: Bacteria > Bacteroidota > Bacteroidia > Bacteroidales > UBA932 > Coprenecus. The sequence goes on from CALVDI010000010.1 coordinate 31,446, forward strand.
CAGCGGATCCATCTGAGTCCCGTCCCTCAGAACCTCATAGTGAAGATGCGGTGCAAAGGAAGTGCCGGAATTGCCGGTACGTCCTATCACGTCCCCCCTGCTTACCCTCTGCCCCCTGCGCACCAGGATGTCGGACAAGTGGGCATATACCGTCTCATAGCCGTTCCCGTGATCAACGACAATCCTTGTACCCTGAAGTTTCATGGCCCTCTCCACAGACTCCACCACACCGTCGGCAGTGGCCACTACCTCGACTCCGGACGGAGCGACCAAGTCAAGCCCGCCGTGATACACGACCTTCTTGTAAAAGGGGTGCATCTTACGGCCTACGGAAGCGCCCACATTGCCTAGAGGGAAATCCACAATAGGCATAATAGCCGGTAAGCCCGCCAGCCTGCCTGGATCCATGACAGCCAGAGAATCCATGACAGTCTCTATCAACCTGCCGCAATAGTCAAGTCCGGCGGCAAGACGGTCCGTCATGGCCGATGTGTGGGATATATATCCTCCGGAAAGCGTATCTACAGCCAGGGAATAATCCGGGAAACTGGTATTGAACAGTTCCTTGTAGATATTCTCATCCTTTATTCCCAGATCTTCCACAACCTGCTCCAGCAGTTCTGTCCGGCCGAGAAGCTCATTATACTCATCTTCGATGAGACGGCTCTCTGACATCATCCTTCTCTCTTCATCCGAGGAAAAGAATATAGTGAACAGCACATAATATATGAATACCAGCGCAAGAGTATAACCGGCAAATTTCAGCACCCTCAGCACATGATACACAGCAGGATGCCTGTCCTCTACGAAATCCAGTTGGTCCTTATCGTACTTCAGTCTACCCATACTCAGCTGAGAGGCTTCTCGTTGGGAGAATCTATGATGGCTGCATAATCCTCCGGCAGGATATCCTTGTTGTAATAGTTGACAGGATTGACATGCCGGCCCATGTAGATTACCTCATAATGGAGGTGCGTTCCAGTAGAACGGCCGGTATTGCCCATCTCCGCTATCTGCTGCCCGCGCTGCACTTCCTGACCCTCATGCACAAGCGCCGCTTTCAGGTGCGCATATCGGGTCTGATAGCCGAAACCATGGTCTACAAGTATGTATCTGCCATAACCACCCACATCGTACCTCACCTCTTTGACTATACCGTTTCCTGTCACATATACCGGTTCACCCTCCTTACCTGATTTAGGAGCCAGATCCACTCCCTGATGAACTCTGTGACGGTCCCTGTAAATAGGGTCCACCCGCATTCCAAATCCCGATGCCTGACGCACGTTGGCATAATTGACCGGAGGAATAGTCGGTGCGCACACGGCCATCTCCGCAGCACGTTCTGACACTAATGCCACTTGATCAAAGGATTTTGACTGTATATATGCTTTTTTCATCAACCTGTCCGAAAGCATCAATGTAGAGGTAAACAGACCTGTATAATCACGGTTCCTGACATCGGCATAACGGTCCACACCGCCATAGCCGGCATTGCGGATGTCATCTGACACAGTCTCCATACCGAAGACAGAGCGGTAAAGTGTATTATCACGTCTCTCCATATCTGTAAGGGTCAGATCCGCAGCCTCCAGTCTCCGATGAAGCAGAGTCAGCTTTGAATGCCATTCTCTGTACTCCCTGTCAACTATCATTGCTTTTGGCGTACGACAATGGAAAACATCAGAAATAAGATATAATGACAAGAGAAAAACAGATATACTGGACAGACCATACAGGAGCACATTCTTAAGATAGCGTCTCACCGCTGACGGCTGTTCGACCACCTCATACTCAAGAGTCTCCCGATTAAGAATATATTGTTTATCTGCCTTCTTGCGCATATTCACTACTCTACCTAATCAAGCAGCAAAAATAGCAAAATTCTCTTTGTATGTTCACTTTTTTTGAGTTAATCTCTGATCTGAGTTATGATTTCTACGCCAGAGCTGCCAGGAATTGAAAATATTCTGCCAGACGGCATAGGTTCCTGGAGCGAGGGATGATATGGGGTTAAGATACGTATATGCCATCCAGATGGCCAGAACACTGTTTTTCTGTCCAAGAGCCTGACCGGCGGTAATGGTATCTCCCAAAGCCTTGCCGGTACGCTTTCCGAACCAGAACTGAACTATGCAGGTCAGCAAAGCCGCGCCTGCTATCATCCACAGGACAGCTGCGGGAGCCGTGCTGTTGTGCATGGAGCGCACTGTCTGTCCGATAGCGAGCGCGAGAGCCACCGCCCAAAGATAGAACGCGATGCCCGCACGGGCCTTGAAGAAATCATGAGCCTTGGGCCAGATGTACTTGAGCAGCACTGCCAGCAGGAACGGACATATCAGCAGCGGAAAAACCTTTGATAGAATCTTCAGAAATGCCGGGAAGAATCCCAATTCGGAATGAACTTCAATCAAGGGAAATACTACGGGCACGAACACCGCCGCCAGAAGATTGGACATGAGATTATAAAGCGTAATACGCGCAGCACTGCCTCCCAGTTTGTCCGTGACGACTGCAGCGGCTGTGGCAGTCGGGCATATCAGACATACCATCGCCCCCTCGAATATCTCCCGATAGACCTCATTCATAGGCACCAATATCAGTACAGCCGCCATGACCAGCGCGGATACGGTCTGGAAAGCCAGTATGATCCAGTGCCACTTCGTCAGACGCAGGTCCTTCAGGTCTATCTTGCAGAAAGTCAGAAAAAGCTGTATGAAAATCAGCGACGGTGTCAGAATATCCACCGCCACCCATACCGCAGGTTTAAGAGGTGTAAGACAACCGGCATAGTGAAACAGAAAATATCCGCCGGCACCTGCAGCCATGGCAATCGGAAGAGTCCAGTCCTTGAGAAAACGCATCATAGCAATGTCTCCGTCTCAAGTCTTCTGCCGTGCCATCCGGGCAGATACATCAGCGCCTTGGCCGGATGACTGAGCCTGAGCTCCACCCTGCCGCCTGAAGCCCTGTTCAACGTGGCCTTCCACCACATATCGAACCTGACATCCCCAGTAGGATACTCCAGTCCGGAACTGTCTATCCTGAGGTTCTGGTCAAAGGCGAATATGGAGACCGGCTGGCCGGCAGGGAGGCTGAACGCACATGAGTCCAGCACCGGCACGAACAGACCGTAATCAGTCATCATGGAAAGCCGCCCGGGAGTCCCGCAGGCAGACAGATACTGCGCGAAATCGGCCAGAAGCGATATATTGCCGAGCGTGTGGTCCTCGCGCTTGCCGGTAGCGCCGAATACCGTTATGGAAAATTCCGGAATGTGCCGGCCCGTGCCTGTCCGGAGCAGAGCACAGACACACCGGAAAGCCTTGGAGAGATCATTGCTCTCCTGCTCCCCTATGTGAAACAGCTGGTCGGAAAGTTCATTCCTGACATCCTCTGGCAACGAGTCCATATCCCCCACCACAAACTCAGGCCTCCGGAATCTCATGAAAGAGGCCGCGGCACCGTCACAGCAGACCACCACGTCACAGGAGAGGAGGCAGTCCCTGACCTCGGCTTTCCCGGGGAAATCCCCGTCACACAATATCGCATAAGAAACAGACGGCCTCATCCTCTATCCCCTCCATCCTGCCAGGAAACTGGACGCAGGCATCATCTTTTTGCCGGGAGCCTGAAGTTCCTTCACAGACAATATTCCCTCACCGCAACGGACCGCGAGCAGGGACCTGTGATCTGTATATACAACACCCGGAGCAGAGCTGACAAACTCCTCAGGAAGACCGTCTCCGCTTATAATCTCAGTATCATAGATTTTAAGTTCCAGGTCCTGATCTCCCATACGCAGGAGGCCGTGAGCTCCCGGCTTCGGAGCCAGACCGCGCACCAGATTGTGTATCCTCCCCGCACTGAGAGTCCAGTCAATCTCCCCTGTCTGACGGCTCAGCTTAGGTGCGGACATCCTCTCCGGCGTAAGCGACGAAGTATCCTGCGGCCTCGGCACGGCAGTACCGGATTCAATAGCATCCACAGTCCTGAGTACCAGAGCCGCCCCCTTGACCATCAGACGGTCATAAAGCCTGCCCACATTGTCATCAGGCAGTATTTCCTCCTCTTCCTGGAACAGAATAGAGCCCGTGTCCATATGCTCGTCCAGCAGGAAGGTGGTCACTCCGGTGAGCGTCTCCCCGTTGATCACCGCCCAGTTGACAGGGGCCGCTCCGCGGTAAGCGGGAAGCAGGGAAGCATGGAGGTTGAATGTGCCCAGACGGGGCATGGACCATACAACCTTGGGCAGCATCCTGAATGCCACCACTACGAACATATCGGCCCCGAGAGCTTCCAGTTCTTTCAGGAAATCTGGATCCTTGAGAGACTCCGGCTGCAGCAGAGGCAGGGAATGTTCCTCGGCATACTGCTTCACCGGACTGCAGCCTATCTTCTGTCCCCTGCCAATCTTACGGTCAGGGACAGTCACCACGCCCAGGACATTGTATCCGCCGTCCACCAACGCCTTCAGAGACTCCACGGCAAATTCAGGCGTACCCATAAAGACTATTCCGGAGCGGACTTTACGGCTCAGGCTTCCGTCGGTTGTTCCTGTCTCTCGACGCTTTTTACTGGTGAATCTTGATAAGAACTTCTTGATCGGCAGCAGATATGTATCAAGATTGAACATGGACGAATCCTTTGTGGATTTCCATGTCAGGAAAACACCTATCGGCAACAACACGACTGTCGAGATAAAAGCACCTGCTTCGGGAGAAATAACTCCATCTCTGGCCAACTTCTTGCCCGATATGTCCACGACCCAGTACATCACGAAAAACAAGGCCGAGACTATCACCGGAGTACCCAGGCCGCCTTTCCTGATAATGGCTCCCAACGGGGCCCCTATAAAGAAAAATATAAAGCAGGCAAATGAGAGCGTGAACTTCCTGAGCGACTCCAGATCTATCCTCCGGAGATAAAATGTGTACTGCTGTACCTCCCGGTCATAACTCTGCATGGTCTGTATTGACTTCTGAACAGTACGTATAGCATCTTCGACAGCATCCAGTTCCCTTTGGGTATCCGCCCATTTCAATGTATCAAGAGGGAAATTCGTAACATACTCTCCTACATGTGCGGTATCCAGCTGCCTGGCAGAATTCATATAAAGGTCATATACAATAGCCGCTCTCTGCCTGTGTGCTGTCGTATCGTACAACGCGCCCAACGAATCCCTGTCATTATGAAGCTGCTGAAGATTGCGGGCCATGATATTATCGCCATATCTGGTCTCCTCTGATTTCTGAAAGGCATAGTTCTCCAGTTCAATAACTATCTCCTGCATATCAAAATCCACCTGCTGGAGCTTGTAGGTGGTATCTTTGGCTGTACGGGCATTGTCCTCCTCATATGACACTCCGTTGTACAGCGTGAACACCAGCGCCTTTTTGTCAGGAGTGGAGCGGATCATGCCCGAATCTGCCACGGCCAGGGAGATGTTGCCCTTATTGTTGGTATGGTTGTACACCATGACTCCGTACATCATTCCTGTCTCCCTGTTGTTCGAGTTGACCCTAAGCGAATATCCGTCGATACCGTTGTAGAATGTACCGGTGGGTATCTTGATCTCGTCCTTCGTCCTGGCGATATCGTACTGAAGAGTATATATCTTGTTATAAGCCAAAGGTATGAGATTGTTGGAAACAAAGAAAGCAGCGACACTGATGGCGAAAGCCACGAATATCAGCGGCAGAAATATCCTCTGCAGCGATATGCCTGCAGCCTTCATGGCCAGCAGCTCATTGTTCTCGCCCAGATTGCCGAATGTCATGATGGAGGCCAGCAGAGTGGCCAAAGGCATGGAGAGCGGCAGGATGGTCGCTGATCCCCATCCCAAAAACTCCATGATGACCCAGAAACTCAGACCTTTTCCCACCAGTTCGTCGATATACAGCCACAGGAACTGCATCACCAGTATGAACACGGTGATGAAGAATGTCATCACGAACGGTCCTAAAAAGGATTTCAATATGAAAAGGTCGAGTCTCTTCATCATGCAATAGCGTATGTCGTCAGCCTATCTTATTGACGGATTCAATCATAGCTGTCAGAGCCGCCACAAGTCCGTCAGGATCCTTGCCTCCTGCGGTAGCCAGGAAGGGCTGACCGCCTCCACCGCCCTTGATGTGGGCGGCAGCGGCCTTCACATCCTTGCCGGCATGAGCTCCGGCAGCCACCAGGTCATCCGTGTACATCATAAGCAGCGAGGGCTTGCGGTCGGGGGTCATAATCGCGGCAACCATGGCTGCGCGTGTATTCTCCTTCCGCAGTTCAAAGGCCACTTCCTTAATGACATCGGGAGAATATACTCCGGTCAGGGAGAACAGACGCACTCCGGAAGGTGTCATCTCGCTCTTTTCCGTCAGGTTCTTCTTGAGGGCCGCGGCTCTCTCACGTGCCACCTCCTCAAGGGAATGACGGAATGAATCATTCTCGGCCACTAGTTTCTTGATACCGGTGATGATATCCGGGGTATTCTCCAGGAAGGAGCGCACGGCGTTGATCTGGTCCTCGACTCCGTCGAAAAGATCCTCTACATAACTGCCGGTGACAGCCTGTATCCTGCGTACACCTGCCGCAACGGCCGACTCAGAGACTATTTTGAGCATACCGATACGGCCGGTCGAGGAAGTGTGGGTTCCTCCGCAGAGTTCCACCGAGTCTCCGAAGCGGATTACGCGCACCTTGTCCCCGTATTTTTCTCCGAAAAGAGCCATCGCCCCCATGTCCTTTGCCTCGGCTATGGGCACGTCCCGGAACTCCTGGCGAGGATAGTCCTCACGTATAAGACGGTTGACCATCCTCTCCACCTCGCGCAGCTTCTCAGGGGATATCTTCTCGTAGTGAGAGAAGTCAAAACGGAAATACGCGGGGCATACGTAGGAACCCTTCTGCTCTATGTGAGTACCCAGTACGGAGCGCAGGGCCTGGTGCAGCAGATGGGTGGCCGAATGGTTATTGGCCGTCTCCTGCCGTTTATGTGCGTCCACACAGGCGCGGAACACCGCCTCCGGCTCCGAAGGAATCCGATCCGCGATATGTATACTGAGATTGTTCTCCTTGACAGTATTGAGTATGGCCGTCTTCTCACCCGACAGCGAGATTATGGTTCCGCAGTCTCCGACCTGTCCACCGCTCTCGGCATAGAAGGGAGTACGGTCGAATACCAGCTGGTAGACCTCCTTGCCCTTGGTCTTGACGGTACGGTACTTGACTATACGCACATCTGCCTCCAGAGTGTCGTAACCTACGAAAGAGTGCTCCTCTGTCTCGTCCAGCACCACCCAGTCACCGGCCTCCACTGCGGCGGCGTTGCGGGCCCTGGCCTTCTGCTTTCCCAGCTCGGCCTCAAACTCCTCCAGGTCGATGGCATATCCTTTCTCACGTGCTATCAGCTCACTCAGGTCAATGGGGAATCCGAAAGTATCGTAGAGCACAAATGCGTCCTTGCCGGATATGCGCCTGGTATCCGCATTGCGTTCCATTATGGTGTTAATCAAGCCTATTCCCTTGGCCAAAGTACGGAGGAACGCCTCTTCCTCCTCACGGATTACATTCTCTATCAACGTCTGCTGGCGTCCCAGTTCAGGATAGGCGTCTCCCATGACATCCACCAGCACCGGTACCAGACGGCACAGGAAAGGCTCGGTGAATCCCAGGAAGGTATAACCGTAACGGACTGCCCTGCGCAGGATGCGCCGGATGACGTAACCGGCCTTGACATTGGAAGGCAGCTGGCCGTCAGCTATAGAGAACGAGATGGCCCTGATGTGGTCCGCCACCACCCTCATGGCCACATCCACCTGCTCCGACTCCGCACCGTACTTGTGTCCGGACAGTTCAGCGATACGGGAGATGATGTCCTGAAACATGTCTCCGTCGTAGTTGCTCTTGTTGCCGTTTACGGCCATAACCAGACGCTCGAAGCCCATGCCGGTATCCACATGCCTGTGCGGCAGGAGCTCCAGCGAGCCGTCCGCCTTGCGGTTATACTGGATAAACACCAGATTCCATATCTCGATGACCAGGGGATCGCTCTTGTTGACCAGCTCCCGGCCGGGCACGGCCTGTCTGTCCTTCTCGTCCCTGAGGTCGATATGTATCTCGCTGCACGGGCCGCACGGGCCTGTATCGCCCATCTCCCAGAAATTGTCCTTCTTGTTGCCGTAGAGGATACGGTCCTCGGGCAGATACTGTTTCCATATCTCCAGAGCCTCGGAGTCAGGGCCCAGGCCATCCTTGTCATACCCCTCGAAAACAGTAGCATACAGCCTCTCCTTATCCAGTTTGTACACCTCGGTCAGAAGCTCCCATGCCCATGCAATCGCCTCTTTCTTGAAATAGTCCCCGAAACTCCAGTTGCCCAGCATCTCGAACATCGTATGATGGTAAGAGTCATGGCCCACTTCCTCCAGGTCATTGTGTTTGCCGCTCACTCTGAGACACTTCTGACTGTCCGCCACACGGGGATACAGTATGGGGGAATTGCCCAGGAACCAGTCCTTGAACTGATTCATCCCGGCATTGGTGAACATAAGCGTAGGATCTCCCTTCACGACCATAGGCGCGGAGGGAACTATCTTGTGACCCTTCGAGGCGAAGAAGTCCAGGAATTGCTGTCTAATCTCTTTTGAAGTCATATTAACAAACGGATCATTTGTAATTTGCAAATATATATATTATTTCGGTGCCATACGGTAAAGTACCGCCGCAATCACCGCATACAGTATGTTAGGCAGCCACAGAGCCAGCCATGGCGGCAAAGTATCGGTAATCACGAACATCTGACTGAAACGCAGGAAAAGGATGTAGGAAAAGCTCAAGGCTATACCCACTCCAAGATTGAGGCCTATACCGCCGCGTCTCTTCTTGGAGGAAAGCGACACGCCTATGAGCGTCAGGATAAATGCCGAGAACGGCACTGCAAAACGGGTATGCTTCTCTATGAGAGAGTATTTGACCATACTGTCCCCTCTCATTCTCTGCATATCTATAAGCTCCTGCAGCTCATCATAATTGAGAGTCTCGACAGTATTCTCCCTCCTGTAGAAATCATCTATATTGAGATTGATAACCGTATCGAGCTGCTTGCCGAAAGTTATCCTCTGCTGCGACGTCGTATAGTCCCTCAGGGTATAGTTCTTAAGCCGCCATCCTCCGGTCGTGGAATCCCAGGCTGCGCTCTCGGCCGAGAGCTTTGATACCAGATGGCTCTCCCTTGTGCTTTCCAGAGTAAACTTATACGCAGTATTGTTCCACGTACTGAATGACTCCACGTAGACAAATTCACCGGGAGCTATCTGGTAATGGATATTGCGGTTGGTATTGTAGAATTTCTGTCCTTTTATATACTGTTCCTCGAAGGCCAGTCTTTTCTTATTGGCATTGGGTATTACGAATAGATTGAGAGACAGACTCATCATCGCTATCAACAGAGCGGAAAGGAAATACGGGTACATAAGCCTGCCGAAACTCACTCCTCCGGAAAGCATGGCTATGATCTCGCTGTTGCCGGCCAGTTTGGATGTGAAGAAGATAACGGTGATAAAGACGAACAGCGGACTGAACATATTGATGAAATACGGGATGAAGTTGAAGTAGTAGTCCACTACAATCGCCCTCAGAGGAGCCTCTTTATCCACGAAGTCATCGATCTTCTCGCTTATATCGAAGATTATCACTATCACGATGATAAGCAGCAGAGCCACAAAGAACGTTCCTATGAACTTCCTTATGATATACCTGTCGAGAAGCCTTATCCTGAATGTATTGAGATTCATCTACAAATGTTATAAGCGGTTCTGCAATTTCTTTACTGCGGCTTCTTTCCACGGAAGAAAGTCTCCTGCCTCGATATGAAGGCGGGCCTGCGTCACCACATCGAGGTAGAAGGCCAGGTTGTGCTCGCTGGCAATCTGGGCCGCCAGCATCTCGCCGGCGATGAACAGATGCCGCAGATAAGCCTTGGTGTAGGCGGTGTCCACAAAGGACGTGCCATAAGGGTCAATCGGGGAGAAATCCCTCTCCCACTTCTTGTTGCGCATGTTCATCCGCCCTTCCCAGGTGAACAGCATCCCGTTGCGGCCGTTGCGGGTGGGCATCACGCAGTCGAACATGTCGATGCCCCGGGCTATGCCTTCCAGCAGATTCTCGGGAGTACCGACTCCCATCAGGTAACGCGGCCTGTCCTTGGGCAGGACAGGGTGCACCGCCTCTATCATCTCATACATCACCTCGGTAGGCTCTCCCACAGACAGTCCGCCTATGGCGTAACCCTCGCAGTCATACGAGGCCACATTCTCGGCGGCCTCCACTCTCAGGTCGGGATAGACACAGCCCTGCACTATGGGGAAAAATGCCTGTGAATAACCGTAAAGCGGCTCTGTCTCCCGGAAGCGGGCAATGCCTCTCCTAAGCCACTGCTTGGTCAGATCCAGGGACTTGCGGGCATAGTTGCGGTCGGCGTCACCGGGGGTGCACTCATCGAGGGCCATGATGATGTCGGCCCCGATGATGCGCTGGGTGTCCACGTTGTTCTCAGGGGTGAAGATGTGGGCCGAGCCGTCGATGTGCGAGCGGAACGTGCAGCCCTCGGGCGTAAGCTTGCGGCTGTCAGCCAGGGAAAATACCTGGAATCCGCCGCTGTCGGTCAGTATCGGGCGGTCCCATCCGGCGAACCTGTGCAGACCTCCGGCCATGCGCAGGGTCTCCAGGCCGGGACGCAGATACAGATGATAGGTATTGCCCAGAATGATCTGCGCTCCGATGTCGCCTTTCAGGTCCCGGTGATATACACCCTTGACAGAACCGACAGTCCCCACCGGCATGAAGATCGGTGTCTCTATCGTCCCGTGGTCTGTCTCAATCCTGCCTCTGCGGGCATTGGACTGCGGATCTGTCTTAAGCAACGTGAATCTCATCAGGTCATTCCCTCCAGAACTCTGTCTCACCCATATAGTTTACCGTAACCTCAGTACCGGACATAGCCGGAGACAGTCTTACTTCTATGTCCTCAGAGCGTTCCATCACCCCGAATATATCCATATGAAGATTGAATCCACCGTTGAAGAAATGGAATAAGGGTCCGCGGCTGAGCACCGCCATCGTCGGCTCCGCTGTCGAGAAAGCGACTTCCACCACGGTATTTCCTTCCCGGCTGGAAGTATGCTCCGTATAATCGCCATCAACGGTCACCCCATATACATAACCGTAATCGCACGAATCGGCAAGAGCCACATGCATCTCCATGGCATTCAAGGAATAGGGTGCATCCAGCCTGGTCGTCTGAAGATCCACGCTCACATCCCACCCATCCGGGCCGGTACAGGAGACTGCTGCCACTACCCCATTGAAAGTACATTCCCAGACAGCCCCTTCGTCGAGAATGGAATTACCGTCGAATACAAACTCGCCCCGTCCATCGGCAAGAACGCATTTATCGTCGTAAAGACGCACCTTATAGTCAGGGAAATACATATCCTCAAGCTCATATCTTCCATACTGGTCGGCTTTCACGTACATATCCACCTTCAAAGCCCGGTCCAGTACGGAAAGAACGGGAGAGAGCACACGGTCTCCGGTAACGCAATAGACGTAGTAAGCCTCCTCGACAACATTGACATACTTCTCCTCCGAACTGTCCACCTTGCATCCAGTCACTGTCATTAGAACAGCTGCCGCCACCCATATATTTATAACATTCTTCATGATTCCAGGTTTTAGAATTTATATCCGATTCCCAGCGAGAATGTGCCGGTATTGCCCAATGAAACCTCCGCTATGCCGTAGACAAATGTTCCGACAGTGATGCCTATGGGCGTCAGCGCAAATGCCGGGAGCAAAGTCATGGATGTACTGTGATTCCATGTCTCGGTCAGGAAAGAGACTCCAAGACCGATGCCGGAATACAGCCGTACAAGATCGGTATGTACCCACACAAACCTGACATAAGGCATGACGGATACCTGATTGTCATTGCTCTTGAAAGCCAGATCGCCGGTATATTTATCAAAATAATCACGGTAGTATCCGGAATAAGTCACCACTCCGGAAAGCTCGAACCACTTACGGAAACGATACGTATATGTCAGTCCTACGGCCCCCGACAGATAACCGTCTCCACCGTAATACCTGCTGTCGGCTATCTCACCGGCAATGGTTCCATAGCCATGGAAACCGTAGTCTCCGTCGATACCATGACTCAGTGTAACCTCGTCTAAAGGCATGGCTCCCCAGGTAAGCCGGAGCTCGCTGCCCTGCCAGAACCTGAATTCATTTCTATCTTTGGCAGAAATATCGGCGATACTTCCAGATGCAAGCATCAGAAATACCGCCGATATCAATATTCTGGACATATGTCTTCTCATAGGCCGGCTATATTATTTACCCAGCTTGGCAGCGATGGCCTTGAGCATATCGTCAACCATGGCATCGAGATGCCACTGAGGATTCCAGCCCCACTCCTCGCGGGCACAACTGTCGTCCATCATGTTGGGCCATGAGTCGGCGATGGCTGCCTTCACAGGATCTACGTTGTAGTCGAAAGTAGCAGAAGGTATGCGCTCCTTGATCTTCGCGAACAGTTCCTTGGGGCAGAAACTCATGCAGGTAATGTTGAAGCTGTTGCGGTGTTTCAGCTTAGAAGGGTCGGCCTCCATGAGCTGGGTCACTGCATTCAGTGCGTCAGGCATGTAGAGCATGTCCATGTAGCTGTCCTCGGGGATAGGGCAGGTATAGTGGCCTGTCTTGAGTATCTCGTAGAAGACCTCTACTGCATAGTCGGTGGTACCGCCGCCGGGCAGACAGCCGTTGGAGATGATGCCGGGGAAGCGCACGCTTCTGGCATCCACGCCGAAACGATGGAAATAATAATCCGAAAGCAGCTCGCCGGTTACCTTGCACACACCGTAGATGGTGTCAGGTCTCATGACGGTGTCCTGAGGAGTCTTGTCATGAGGAGTGCTTACGCCGAATGCTCCGATGGAGCTCGGGGTGAACACTGCGGTCTTGAACTCCTTGGCAAGGGTCAGGGAGTTGACCAGAGCTCCCATATTGATCTTCCAGGCCAGTTCGGGATTCTTTTCTCCGGTGGCGGAGAGAAGAGCCACCAGATTGAAGATAGCATCTATGTTGTTGTCTTTAACAGCTTGACCGAAGGCGTTGAAGTCGAGGGCATCAAGCTTTATGGCCCTGGCATAGGTGCCGATCTTGGCGACTGCCTCGTCCTTGAGGTCAGCGCCGATAACATTGTCATGTCCGTAATGTTTCTGGAGATGAGGAACAAGCTCAGTGCCGATCTGTCCACCGGCGCCGATAACCAAAATACGTTTCATATTCTGTTGACTTTTATTTATACCAAAATGCAAAAGTACAAAAACTTTTCCATCAATTTAATAAATTTGCGCCATGACATATCATAAAGACATAACAGCCGTCGCTTCCGACAGATTTCCCATAAGTATACGCAAAGATGACCGTATCGTTTCCCTTGGATCATGCTTCTCCAGTGAGATAGGAGACAGACTGGCTGAAGATGGATACCATATCCTCAACAACCCGTTCGGAGTACTGTACAACCCGGCATCTATAGCCAACTCCATACACAGGCTTGCCAATGCCGTTCCGTTCACGTCTGCAGATGTGATTCTCCGGGACACCAATCCGGCATACGGAAAGCCCCCGGGCATAACAGACCCGGCACACAGGCCTATAGCACCTCAAGGCGGTGGATATGTCTCGTTCTACCATCACGGAAGTTTCGCGAGGAAATCACCGGAGGAATTTTTGGCAATCGCCAACTCATCACTGGCTGCCGCCTCACAGACTTTTAAAGCTGCCGGGTGGATTCTCGTCACGTTCGGCACAGCATGGACTTACCGCCATCTCGAACAGGACATCATAGTCTCCAACTGCCACAAGCACCCGGCCCGTGAATTCCGACGGGAACTGCTCACCGTAGATGACATAAACCATATTTGGAACAGAATACCCGAAACATTCCCCGATAAGCGTTTCATACTGACTCTCTCTCCTATCCGCCATAAAAAAGACGGCATGCACGGCAATCAGATATCCAAGGCGACCCTCCTGCTTTCCATAGAGCATCTCGTACGCACCTTTCCAAACGTTATGTACTTTCCAGCCTACGAGATCATACTGGACGAGCTGCGCGATTATTCCTGGTATGCCTCCGACCTGGTCCATCCTTCTCCAGAAGCCGTCGACACAGTCTGGCAACGCTTCCGTACAGCCGCGCTATGACTTGAGCCCAAACAAAAAGAGGACAGCTTTCTGAGCCGTCCTCTTGTCAAACAATATTACCTAAAACTTATTTTGCGTTCACACTCCTGGCGACACCGAAAGCCTCTGCTGAGAAGGACTCGAGTTCGTCAAAACTGCATGCAAAACGTGCTGCCGACTGGTTGGCAGACTTTGTCATCGTTATAGTGCCGGCCATTGATACAGCTTCGGTAAAAACTCCAACATCACCACCACTGGCTGCGTACGAGAAGAAATCAAGAGCGTTGACTGTGAACGGTCTTTCATCACTAAGTACTCCGGAATAAGGTGTTGCTGTCGCAGTCTCACCGCTGAGATTCATGGTGAATGCGGGATACTGGCCGCTCACAATTGTCAACTTGCCATCCACTGTACAGATACCCAAGGGACCGAGATAAGAACCGTCTTCCAACTGAGCGACTGAGAATCCAGTGTAAAGACCGAGACCGCCGTTCTCGTCAAGCATACTGAAAATAGGAAGTTCTGATCCGACAGAAACTTCAAGATCAGACCAGCCTACCATAACAGCACATCCTACAGGATTACCGCTTTCATCCTGGAGGGCATCAGGAGAATAATAGAACTCCACTTCAGCTGTCTTCGGCTCGTCAACAATCTGAGGACTAACATACTGAGGATTTGCAGGATCCGGAGCCCATTTCACAGACTTGTCCGAACTTACAGTCCAGAAGCCTATCCAGGGCTGATACTCTGCAGGGATCTCACCGGAAGCAGCCCTGACGGAGAATTCGAGAGTAGCACTCCACTGGGACTCGGTGTATTCGCTGCCTTCAGCGGGCACAGACCTTACTCTCACCCTATAAGTACCTCCTTCAGGAGTCAGCACCTCATACTGAGTCTCACTTACAGAGATCATGTTTGCCTCATCATCGTTGAGCACGACATCGTAGGTAGCTGCGTTGGCGATCTCTGCCCACCCTACTACGATACCATTGTCAGTGGTGTCAACTATACTCAACTGGGGAACTGCAAGACGGACAGTGGTTCCACCACCGGTGCCGCCGCCGTTGTCGTCGCCATTATTGTCTTTCTCACAGGCGACCATCACAGATGACGCAACAAGCGCCATAACTGCATAATAAAGGACTTTTCTCATAAGCAAATAAATTTTTAAAGTGTTAAAATTTTTACAAATATATAAATATATCTTTTCAATATCAAAAGGAGGACCGGTTTTTATATCCTTCCTCCTCTTTCTCTTTATCCGTCAAACTGTGTAAGAACTGCCCTACTCAGCTTTGTCATTGCCTTCTGTCTTGGGTGCTGCGGCTTTCTTACGGCTTCTTCTTGTTGCCGTCTTCTTATTAGATGCATCTTTTACCGAATTCGTTGCATCGTTGAAGTCAACAAGTTCGATAAATGCCATATCGGCTGCGTCACCCTGACGGAATCCGGTCTTGATGATACGGGTGTATCCGCCGGGACGGTCAGCGATCCTGGGAGCCACGTTGCGGAAGAGCTCGGTCACGGCCTCCTTCTGCTTCAGGTAAGCGAAGACAGTACGGCGGGAATGGGTGGAGTCGTCCTTTGACTTGGTGATCAGGGGCTCTACATACACTCTGAGAGCCTTGGCCTTGGCCACTGTGGTCTCAATCCTCTTGTGGAGGATCAGCGAGCAGGCCATGTTGGCCAGCATCGACTTGCGGTGGCCGCTCTTGCGTCCTAAATGATTGATTGTCCTATTGTGCCTCATTGTTTTCTACGTCTGTTTTCTTCTTTTTAACTTCTATATTGTATTTGGTGACGTCCATGCCGAAATTGAGTTTCATCTTATCCATGAGAACGTCGATCTCGTTCAGGGACTTCTTGCCGAAATTCCTGAACCGTATCAGCTCAGACCTCTGATGCGACACCAGATCCGCGAATGTCTCGATATCGGCTGCCTTCAGGCAGTTGAGGGCCCTCACGGAGAGTTCCATATCCGAGAGTTTGGTCAGCAGCAGATGCCTCATGCGCAGAGCCTCCTCGTCCAGTGCCTCGGGTGCGCTCTTCTCGGGAGGTGTCTCCAGTGAGATCTTCTCGTCCGAGAAAAGCATGAAATGGTAGATGAGTATCTTGGCTGCCTCAGTAAGAGCATCCTTGGGATGAATCGAACCGTCGGTGGTAATCTCAAGATTGAGTTTGTCATAATCAGTCTTCTGCTCCACACGGTAGTCCTCTACAGAGTAGTTGACGTTCTTAATGGGTGTGAAGATCGAGTCGATGGGAATGGTACCCATAGGCGCTGAATCAACCTTGTTCTCATCCGAGGGCACATAGCCGCGTCCCTTGCCGATATGCAGCTCGATAACAAGCTTCACTGTCGGTTCCATGGAGCAGATGTGCAGTCCCGGATTGAGCACCGAAAAGTTACAGAGGTTCTTGGAGATGTCCTCTGCAGTCAGCTCCTGTTTGCCGGCGACTGTAAAACTTACTGTCTCCGACTCCTCTTCCATGACCTCTCTCTTGAAACGTACCTGTTTGAGATTCAATATGATGTCTACGACACTCTCTATAACTCCGGGGATAGTGTCAAATTCATGGCTTACCCCCTCTATCCTTATGGATGTAATGGCAAATCCCTCCAACGAGGACAACAGGACTCTGCGCAGGGCATTGCCTATTGTGATCCCGTATCCGGGTTCCAGCGGGCGGAACTCGAACTTACCGAATGTCTCGGTCGATTCGAGCATTATTACTTTGTCCGGTTTCTGAAATGCTAAAATTGCCATGACGTCACTTATTATTTAGAGTACAGTTCGACGATCAGCTGCTCGTTGATGGTCTCGGGGATTTCAGTCCTTTCGGGAAGGTTGAGGAATTTGCCGGAAAGGTCGGCGCGGTTCCACTCTATCCATGAGTATTTGCATGTATCGGCAACGCTGTTCTGGATAACCTCAAGGCTCTTGGACCTCTCGCGGACACCCACGGTCTGGCCGGGCTTCACTATAGTGGAGGGTATGTTGCAGACCTCACCTCCCAGCACTATGTGGCAGTGCGACACAAGCTGACGTGCAGCGGGACGCGAAGGAGCGATACCCATGCGGTATACGATGTTGTCCAGACGGGACTCAAGGAGCATCAGCAGGTTCTCACCTGTACGTCCCTGCATCCTGCGTGCCTTCGCATATGTGTTACGGAACTGTCTCTCGAGAACTCCGTAGGTATATTTCACCTTCTGTTTCTCCTTGAGCTGGTTGCCGTACTCAGAGATCTTCTTGCGCTTCTTGGCCAGTCCGTGCTGTCCGGGAGGATAGTTTTTCTTCTCGAAATACTTATCCGGACCGTAGACCGGCTCACCGAACTTACGGGCTATTTTTGTTTTTGGTCCTGTATATCTTGCCATAATATGATACTTTTAAAAACCTGTTAAACAAAATTATACTTTACGGCGTCCTTTAGGACGGCATCCATTGTGAGGAAGCGGAGTCACGTCGATAATCTCGGTAACTTCAATGCCGGTTCCATGGATGGTGCGGATCGCGGACTCGCGACCTGCACCGGGACCTTTGACATAAGCCTTGATCTTGCGTAATCCCAGGTCGTATGCAACCTTCGCAGCATCTGCGGCAGCTACCTGCGCGGCATAGGGAGTGTTCTTCTTGGAACCTCTGAATCCCATCTTACCGGCGGAAGACCAACTGATAACCTGACCGAGAGAGTTGGTCATGGTTACGATCACATTGTTGAAAGTCGATGAGATGTGGGCCTCGCCGTAAGCGTCGACCTTTACGACTCTCTTCTTATTTGTTGTTCCTGTTTTCTTTGCCATATTCAGTTAACTGTTACTTGGTTGCTTTTTTCTTGTTGGCCACCGTCTTCTTCTTACCCTTACGTGTACGGGCATTGTTCTTTGTGCTCTGACCGCGTACGGGGAGTCCGATACGGTGACGGATTCCTCTGTAGCATCCGATATCCATCAGACGCTTGATGTTCATCTG
>CALVDI010000011.1 GCA_944326225.1 uncultured Bacteroidales bacterium
AGAAAATCAACAAACAAAGTATCTTTAAACATGGCCGGAGCATCAGGATATGTTTCAAGCAACCCTTTTGACATATTTTCTTTGCTACCCAATAATGTTGTAAAAGTCTGATTGGAGATGCAACGCTGCATTTCTTTATAAGAAAGATGCTCCTTATTGGCATAGAGGATATAAAATATACGCTCTTCATTGCTTTTGCATCTGCAAAGTATCTCTATATGATTGGACAATGTGGTCAATCCCAATATTTTAGGTATCTGGCCGTTTCCCGGATGGACAATTTGTGCAGTTTTTGGCTGCATCATTATTGCATCTTCTGATGAAAGTTCAGAATGAGATACTTCAATTTGTGCAGACGGCATCTGCACAAATTCTCTATTCAGATATTTTTCCACGGTCATAGCAAATGTCTCCGATGAATATTCCTCGTAAAACATCACCATATTATAAATACTTCTCCTGCTATATCCTTTAATATCAGGCCGTTGTGACCGAATATATTCCGATAGTTGCGTTACGACCTTGCTTCCCCATTCTTCGCTTTTCAGTTTGGCTGACACATAACCTCCCACATGCCATGCAGTAAGCAGCAGTTCTTCATTGACAGCTTTGGAAGCACGGCTTTTATGCCGGAGAATGATGTCTATGACTTCTCCGAACTGTTGCTCGACTGATATGGCTATCTTATTGTTTTCCATACACTCAATCCTCATTTATGTTTGCCAATAATTTTTCAAGTTCAGCCACAGTGGAATTTATCCACCAGAGTGCCGCCATGCTCGTAGCACAGACCGGCAGACAGCAGGCGATATAATTGGCCCCGCGCCTCCTCAGCGTGACGAAGTCGCCTATCACATCCACGATATCAGCCGCGTCCAGAATCCTGTCTACTGTTTCCCTGTCAATCATGCACCAAAAATAATAAAAAAACCGCCTCGTCACTCACAAAATCCCGCGCCTCTCAGAAGCCCGTCCCGCAGCTGCCTGTACCTTTGACGTTTTTTATGTATGGAAAATCTGAGGGAGATTCCCTTATCGGATTTTATGCGTCGGGATAGCGGGACTGTCCCGTGGGATGCTTAAAAGGGGCTGCGCCTATTTTGACACAGCCACTCTGAGTTGGATTTATACTATTGTTTGCCATTTTATCCGGACAATATTACGGCTTCGCCCTCGGCATCACACCCAAACTAATCTCTCCGCCTTCTGTTCTCCCGCTCCTCAAAGCGGGGTCCGTGCTGTATGTCATCAACAATGCATAAGTATCAGTTGCTATCCTGGCCTTTCGATTCAAGGGAACGCTTTGGTTTGGCGTTCGCCTTTACAATCAATTACTTAATCGGAATAAAAGGTGTCCTGTCCCTGTTTGAAAGCCGAACGCGGCACCTTTTTATCCCGCAAGTCACTGCTAATTAACACTTTCATTAAAATGCACGTTCCCGCCCCATCCCGAAAAAAGCAGACCGCTCAGACAGTGCCGGATTTTCCGTTGACGCCACGTCACTCTCACGGCATTGCATAAAAAACCCCCTCGTCATTCACATGAAGAGGGGGAAAAAATAACATTATGAAAACATAGTAAATCTCGCTCCCCTTCTAGGACTTGAACCTAGGACCCCCTGATTAACAGTCAGGTGCTCTAACCAACTGAGCTAAAGAGGAATTTCCCTTTAGGGACTGCAAAGATAGATATTTTTTTTTATAAGCCAAAAATAAATTAACTTTGTCTTGAAAAAATTTAAGCATTTATCTATGGATGTCCATCTTCTTTCCCGTCTCCTGAAGGAGCTGATCATTGATAATGACCGCATTGCGCTTCCCGGAATGGGATATTTCCAGGCAGAGCCGATGCCGGCATATTTTTCCGAGGACGGAAAGACCATCTACCCGCCTTCCAAGCGGATATCGTTCAAGTGGGACGACAGGGCATCCGGAGATATGCTCGCGGCTTATTATACCAAGACATACGGCATTGACAGGAACACTGCCGACATAGAGCTGGACACCTTTCTAAAACAGCTTAAACCGATGCTCCATGAAAGGAAATTCATAGACTTTCCAGGAGTCGGGAGGCTCAAACTGACTTTGGACGGCAGCGCCTACTTTGTAACCGACAATACCGACGGAGGAGTGTTCTCACAGGCCTTCGGATTCGAGCCGGTAATATTGAAGCCGGTCACCAGATCTTCAGAGAGCACGTCCCGACCCGATGAGACTCCTACGGCCACCTGCGAACCTGATACGACAGATATACACAACCCGGAGCCGGAACAGGAACAAGAAAAGCCCGGACCTGCTCCGGAAAACGGCACCACCACTCACGAAGGACGAAGCAGGATATGGATCATACTGCTGTCTGTCGCAGCGGCCATAATAATAGCCGCTGTCATCCTTATCTTGCTCGGACGCAGCGGCCATCTTGATTCACTCATCTACAGCGACGAGGAGCTGGAACTGATACAGCAGCAGGGAGCCTAGCCTATCGTTGACCCATTTTTCAGAGTCTCTTCGGGAGAGACAACACGCATCCTGCCGTCGGGCTGGCGTGCCATCAGTATCATGCCCTTGGACTCTATACCGCGTATCTTGCGGGGAGCCAGGTTGGCCAGGATGCAGATCTGCTTGCCGACCATCTGCTCAGGCGTATAGTACTCGGCGATGCCCGAGACTATCACCCTCTTGTCTATACCTGTATCTATCGTGAGTTTCAGAAGCTTGTCGGTCTTGGGCACTCTCTCTGCCTCCAGTACGGTGGCCGTGCGGATATCCATCTTCCCGAACTCGTCGAAAGTACACTCGGCCTTCTGCGGCTCGACCGGAGCTGCGGCAGCCGCTGCGGCGGCATTTGCCTTGCGGATATTCTCCAGACGCTCCATCTGGGCGTTTATGGCCTCGTCCTCTATCTTTTCGAAGAGCAGTTCGGCCTTGCTGAGCTGATGCCCTGCGGGCAGCAGGCCGCCACAGCCTATATTGCCCCATTTCAGGGTATCTTTCGGAAGATTCAGAATGCCGAGAAGCTTCTCCGAAGAGAACGGAATGAACGGGGCGAATGCTATGGCCAGGTCGGCGCAGAGCCTGAGGGACACATTGAGAATCGAGGCGGTGCGGTCCATGTCGGTCTTGGCCACCTTCCACGGCTCGGTATCGGTCAGGTACTTGTTGCCCAGACGGGCCAGGTTCATGGCCTCCTTGAGGGCCTCGCGGAAACGGTAGTGCTCCAGAGCCTCCGTGATGGCAGCTTTGATGGCCGGAACCTGCGCGAGGGTCTCGTCATCTATGGCCTCATGTCTGAGGTCTGCGGGGACCTTGCCGTCAAAATATTTGTGGGTCAATACCACCGCACGGTTGACGAAGTTGCCGTAGATGGCCACGAGCTCGGAGTTGTTGCGGGTCTGGAAGTCCTTCCAGGTAAAATCGTTGTCCTTGGTCTCGGGAGCATTGGCGCAGAGCACGTAGCGGAGTACGTCCTGCTTGCCGGGGAAGTCCCGCAGGTACTCGTGCAGCCAGATGGCCCAGTTGCGCGAAGTGGAGAGCTTGTCGCCCTCGAGGTTGAGGAACTCGTTGGCGGGCACGTTCTCAGGCAGGATGAATCCGTCTCCGTAGGCTTTCAGCATACAGGGGAAGACGATGCAGTGGAAGACGATGTTGTCCTTGCCGATAAAGTGCACCATCTTGGTGTCGGGGCTCTTCCAGTATTTCTCCCAGTCATCGGGACGGGCCTCTATCGTGTTGGAGATATAGCCTATCGGAGCGTCGAACCAGACGTAGAGCACCTTGCCCTCGGCACCCTCCACTGGCACCGGGATGCCCCAGTCGAGGTCGCGGCTCACCGCCCTGGGCTGCAGGCCGCCGTCCAGCCAGGACTTGCACTGACCGTAGACATTGACCTTCCACTCCTTATGCTCCTCCAGAATCCACTGACGGAGCCAGGGCTCGTATTCGTTCAGAGGCAGATACCAGTGCTTGGTCCTGCGTTTCACCGGAGGGTTTCCGCTCAGGGCCGAGCGGGGATTGAGGAGTTCGTCCGGACTGAGAGTGCAGCCGCACTTCTCGCACTGGTCCCCATAAGCGTTCTCGTTGCCGCACTTGGGACATGTTCCCACGATATAGCGGTCAGCCAGGAACTGCCTGGCCTCCTCATCATAGTACTGCTCGCTTTCCTTCTCGATGAACTTGCCGTCCTCATAGAGCTTGCTGAAGAACTCCGAGGCCGTCTTGTAATGAGTTTTGGACGTGGTCCTGGAATATATGTCGAAACTGATGCCGAGCTCCGCGAACGAATCCTTGATCAGTTTATGGTATTTGTCCACGATATCCTGGGGAGAGCAGCCCTGCTTGCGGGCCTGTATGGTAATAGGCACTCCGTGCTCGTCCGAACCGCCGACGAAGAACACGTCCCTGCCGCACATTCGGAGATAACGCACATAGATGTCGGCGGGCACATATACTCCCGCAAGGTGTCCGATGTGAACAGGTCCGTTGGCATAAGGCAGAGCGGACGTAACAAGATAACGCTTAAATTCCTTCATATCCTATCTGTATTTTTGAAAAACGCGGCAAGTTATAAATTATTTTCTTATCCTGAGAATGAACTCGAATGTATATTCACCGTAAGGCAGCATATACTGCTCCAGCGGCAGGGCACCCCAGGAATCTATACATCCCACACCCATCTGCCTCAGGTCAAAATTGACGTAGGTCTCAGGTCGGGGCTCCAGTTCCGAAGGATGGCGCACATAGTGCGGTGAAAGCAGGTCCAGGTCCTCGATGGAATAATGCAGGGCCGTAGCGGTGAACGGCACCGAAGCCACTATCTCCAGACCTGTACCGGTGCGGTCCACCACCCTCCAGTACCTCAGGCCGGTACGGGCACCGCTCTCCTGAGGACGCACATAGTCGTACTGGTACAGGTCAGCCACATCGGCACGGTAACGCCCTATCATGGCAGATCCACAACGGTCGCTGTAGTTCTCGAACGGTCCGTATCCGTAATAATCCACCTCGGAGAAACGAGGAGGCATCACCATGCTCATGCCGAAACGCATCAGCGGTGCTACTTCAGCTGTCTCCTCACCCGGTATCAGATGCTCAGTCACGGCTATTTCTCCGTCGGCGTTGAGCAGATAGGTCATCCTGAGCACTGCGCCCACCGAGCGCACCTCATGCTCAGTCACCACCAGCACACCCTTATCGGTCTGCTCCGCCCTCATATCCTTTAATTTCAAGCCGGGCTCACGCCATACAGCACATTTATAATGCAGTCCGGCTCCGTCGTCGTTGTCCGTGACCGCCCGGTAAAAATTGGGTCTGAGCGGCTGCTCCAGCAGGTCTACACCGGAGGCGAACGGGGCCACGTACCTGGATGAGCTGCGGTAAGCCGGCTGTGCATTGCCTCCGCCGTATGTGAGCTCCGAGGACGAATGCGCCCCGGTTGTCACCAGACGCTCCAGCCAGCCTGTCGTGCGGCTGAACTCCGCCCTCCAGCCGTCGCCCTCTATATAATAAAGGAATGCATCCCGGGACAGGGCCGGCATACCGTCCGCTGTCCGGAACCTGTCCGCTATCAGTGCCTCATACTCTTTTTCCGCATCGTATGCCCTGACCGTCAGCTGATCCCAGGCCAGCACTGTCCCTGCATCCAGCACTCCCTCAGCCCTTTTCAGGCTGTACTCAAGATTGAGCAGAATCTCCTTGGCATCCGGACAGTCAGCGACTGCATCAGTTATAGGAAGAGCCAGCTGCGCCGCAGACTGCGGACCAACATTAAGGTCCTCCACCGAGCCGGAAGCCACAGGCCGCCCGTCAGCCGTCAGAGTCCAGTCCAGACGGAATGCCGACAGATCGCGGAAGAAATACTCATTGAATATTCTTATCTTTCCTGAAGTGGGATTGTCAGATGATGTCAGGATGGAACGGTAGTGATAGGCGACCTCCATAGCCGTCGGATGCAGGCTGCGGTCCGAGGCCACGAATCCGTTGTTGTTGAAATTGTCATCCGATGTATCGTACTTGTTGTAGCTGCCTCCGTAAGTCGCGGTTGCCCGGCCGTCCTTCTCATAACGGATGATGGCCTGGTCCACGAAGTCCCAGATAAAGCCGCCCTGGTACTCGGAATATTTGCGGACGAGGTCCATATACTCCCCGAAGCCGCCCATGGAATTGCCCATTGAGTGGGCGTACTCACACTGGATCAAGGGCTTTACCGGATCTGTAGCCAGATATTTCTCACAGTCCTGAGGACTCCAGTACATGGGACAGAACACGTCGCTGTACCGGGTCTTGCCATAGTCACTGCGGTCGACGGCCTGTTCATAATGCACCGGACGCGAAGGATCGTATGCCTTAATCCACTCATAGCAGGCGATGAAATTGTCCCCGAAGCCGGCCTCATTGCCCATACTCCACAGGATGATGCTGGGATGGTTGATGTCCCTGAGCACCATTCTCTGATTCCGTTCCAGATGAGCCCGCAAATAGGACGTATCTTTCGCAAGAGACCTCTCCCCGTAGCCCATGCCGTGGGACTCCACATTGGCCTCGTCGATGACATAAAGCCCGTAACGGTCGCACAGATCGTACCAGCGGGGATCATTGGGATAGTGGCATGTACGCACGGCATTGATATTAAGGCTCTTCATTATCTGAATATCGCGCATCATCTCCTCCTGTGAGACCAGATATCCGCCCTTCGGACTCATCTCGTGCCGGTTCGCGCCCTTTATCAGCACCGGCTGACCGTTGACCAGCAGCTGACCGCCGCGTATCTCCACCTTGCGGAATCCTACATTGACCGCAACCTTATCCGACACGCCGCCGTCACCCACGGCCACAGCCTCCAGGCGGTACAGCCAGGGAGTTTCCGCCGTCCATTTTCGCGGAGAGCGCACACTTGCCGACGCATGGAAACTGCCGTCATCCTTCACGTTCGCCACAGATGACCACACGGACTTTCCTTCAGGAGACCTCAACGTAAGTCCGACTCCAGTCACCCCTGCAGTGACCTTTCCCCTTATGGACAGGCTGGCGTTGCGGTACGATGCATCCAGGTAAGGGACAGCCTCCACAGTCTGCACCCGCTGTTTCGGACGGGCATACACATAACTTTCCCTGGCTATGCCGGAAAGCCTCCAGAAATCCTGGTCCTCCAGATACGTGCCGTCACACCAGCGGAAAACCTGAAACGCGAACAGATTGTCTCCGGGCTTTACAAAGTCAGTGATGTCAAAGACGGCCTCCAGCTTGCCGTCCTCGCTGTAACCCACATACTCGCCGTTGACGTAAAGAGTAATATTGGAAGTCACCGAGCCGAAATGCACGAAGACATCCTTGTCACCGCTCCAGCCCTCAGGTATCTCCACCGTACCGCGATAAGTACCCACATGATTCTGAAACACCGGCACGTGCGGAGGATCGTTCTTGAAGAAATTGCGCCAGGCATAGCCTACATTGAGATACAGCGGGTCACCGTAACCGTTGAGCTCCCAGATTCCGGGAAGAGGCATCGTACCCCATCCGCGGTCATCATAGTCCACCTTATAATAATCCACGGGGCGGTCACATGAGTTTTCCACCCAATTGAACTTCCAGATGCCATGCAGGGACACAGTCTCCGGAGTCTCTATATCGAGAGTCGCGGACATAGGCTCGCGGCCGACCCCATTGACATACGGGTTCCCCCATGCTGAATCCGCCTCCACAACCGCAGCCCGGTCTACGCTCTGCGCCAATACACTGCTGCATATCAACGACATAAACACTAACACCATCTGGATTTTTCTCATAACTTCACAATTTTAATTAACGATTTGCGAAGTTAATTATCTTTGCGCGATTTTTCAAAGGGAGAGGGAGCATTATGCAGAATAATATATCCATAAGCAGAGGACACGTGCTGAGAGAATGGCTGCCGCTGGTGGCACTTGCATTCTCCACTTTCATATTCAACACTTCCGAGTTCATACCTATCGGACTGCTGAGCGACATCGCCGCAGACTTCGCCATCACTGAGTCCAAGGCCGGCGTACTGATCACCGTCTATGCCTGGGTCGTGGCCATAGCCTCATTGCCCCTGATGCTCATGGTCTCCGGCACCGAGTCCAAGCGGCTGATGCTCGGCATATTCGGCCTGTTCGTCATCAGTCACGTAGGCTCGGCTCTCTCCACCGGCTATTACATGCTGATGCTTTCCCGCATCGGAGTCGCCTGCTCCCACGCCATATTCTGGTCGATTGTCACCCCGCTGGCGGTCAAGATCGCCCCGAAAGGCAGAGGCTCCATCGCCCTGAGCATCATCGTCGCGGGCTCATCCATCGCCATGATAGCGGGCCTGCCTCTGGGCCGCGCCATCGGACTGGCAGCCGGCTGGAGAATGACGTTTCTGCTTATCGGATGCGTGGCTTTCGCCGTGATGCTGCTCATCGCGGCTGTTCTGCCCAGGACACAAGGCGAAAAGGCCTTCTCACTGAAGCAGCTTCCCGGCTTGCTCAGAACCCCGTCACTGCCTGGCATCTACCTGGTAACTGTACTGTCAGTCACAGCGCATTTCACAGGATACAGCTATATCGAGCCGTTCCTGGCCCAGATTGCCGGATTCAAAGCCGGCTCCATAACCATGATTCTCACCCTTTTCGGCATCACGGGCATCATCGGCAGTCTGCTGTTCTCCAGATATTTCGACTCACACCGCAGTTTCTTCATGCGCTACGCCGTCATCGGCATCGGCTGCTGCCTTCTACTGCTGCGTCCGGCAGCCATGACACACCAGACAGTCGTGACACTGTGCATATTCTGGGGGCTGGCCAACTGCTTCTTCAATATGGTCTTCCAGTCCGAGATCATCCGCACCGTCCCCGAAGGCACGTCCATAGCCATGTCCATCTACTCCGGCATCTACAATGTCGGCATCGGCAGCGGCGCCCTTATCGGCGGCCTAGTCTGCTCGGGCATCAGCGTAGGCGCCATCGGCTACATCGGCGGCCTCATCAGCATCACCGCCTGCCTCTGCTGCACCCTCTACCTCCAGCCCCGCCTCCGATAGGGTGCCCATGGCACAAAAAAGGTCTGAATCGCGCGATTCAGACCTTTTTTGTGCCCGGAACAGGACTCGAACCTGCACAGCCTTGCGGCCACTAGTCCCTGAAACTAGCGTGTCTACCAATTTCACCATCCGGGCAGACACATTCCCCTAAAACGGGAGTGCAAAGATAATACTTTTTCCGTAAGTTGTATCACCTAAGTGCGATTTTCTATTCCGCTGCTGCCTGAATGACGTTGTCAATCTCAGCCAGGATGGGATAGAAAGCATTGTCATCCAGCGAGGAATACCTGCCGACAAGAGCCCGCAGCTGTGTCAGCACAAACTGACGGGACACCCGCCACTGCTCCATATCCACCGTCACTCCCTTGAGCCGGAGATAAGCCAGGAAACGGTTCTCCAGATCCATACTGTCCAGCAGGGCATTCAGTTCATCAAGCGAAGCCACGTCCCGAAGCTCACTGCGGTACTTATCCGCCGCCTCGGAAGCATACTTGACAGTCAGGGCCTGACGGTTGATCTGTATCAGAAGGTCGGTGACTCCGGCCGTATCAATAGGAACGAACACATCCGGGATGATGCCTCCGCCGCCATAGACCACATTGCCGCCGGGGGTAATGTATTTAAGCGAGTCATTGCGGGCTATACTGTCCGCGCTGGTCATCTCCCCGTGTACATACCGCTCGTAGATATCGTAGATATAATCCGCGCCGTCCCCGGGCGTGTACGGCTTCTGTATGCAGCGTCCCGTGGCAGTGTAGAAACGGGCTACGGTCAGACGGATACCGGAATTGTCAGTGAAAAATATAGGTTCCTGCACCATACCCTTGCCGTAACTGCGGCGGCCGTAGATGAGTCCGCGGTCATTGTCCTGCATCGCTCCGGCGAATATCTCGCTGGACGACGCACTGTTCTCATTGACCAGCACGGCCAGTTCTATGTCCTGGCACTTGCCGCTGCCGTCCGCATAAAAGTTCTGACGGGGACGGTGGGCACCCTCCATATACACGATAAGACTCTCCTCAGGCAGGAACTCGTTGGAGAGCAGCAGGGCCTGGTCCATATACCCGCCTGAGTTGTCACGCAGGTCAAATATCAGCTTGGTCATACCGGCCTCGAGAAGTGCAGGCAATGCCGCCTCGAATTCCTCATAACTGGTACGGGTAAACTTGGACAGTTTCATATATCCCGTAGTATCATCCAGCATATAGGCCACATCTATGCTCTTCACCGGTATCTTGTCACGGGTCACCTCAAACTCCACGGTCTCCCCGTCCCTGAGGATATCCAGCCGCACCTTGGTCCCGGACACACCCTTCAGCATCCCGACCAGCGAATCCTGATCTATCCGCACACCGGCGACATTCTTTCCGTCAACTGTCATAATCCTGTCTCCGGACATCAGACCGGCCCGCTCGGAGGGGCCACCGGCTATCACGCTGATAACGATGGCTGTGTCCTCAGGCACATTGAAGGTGATGCCTATGCCGTCGAAGTTCCCCTCCAGCTCTGCATTGGCCTGCTTCAAGTTCTCCGGCGGAAGATAAACGGAATGCGGATCCAGATCTCCCAATATCACCGGAAGTATCTCCTCGGTCAGTTTACTGCGGTCTATGTCATCCACATAGTTCTGATCTATCTGCTGAAGCACCAGCTCCAGCTTATCCCATCCGTGGCCATCCACATAGTATCTGTCCGCATTGCCGCGCATCATCACCACACGGGTGATTATACTGCCTGCCAGCAGCATAATGACGGACCACAGAACCAGTTTCAGAGTTTTCATATATTGTCGTACTTGCAGACTTCGATTCCGGCCCGACGCAGCAGCTCGATACCGTCCTTGACGCTGTACTCAATCATATACACCACCCTCTTTATTCCGGCCTGGATGATCAGTTTGGAACATTCCAGACACGGAGCATCGGTAACATACAGCGTGGCGCCCTCGCTGTTGTTGCCGGACTTGGCCACCTTGGTTATGGCATTGGCCTCGGCGTGAAGCACATAAGGCTTGGTCTTGCCGGTGGTCGGATCCTCGCATATATTCTCAAAGCCGGACGGGGTACCGTTAAAACCGTCCGATATTATCATCCTGTCCTTAACGAGCAGGGCCCCCACCTTTCGGCGGGTACAATACGAGTTCTTGGCCCATACCCTCGCCATTTCCAGATAACTTCTGTCAAACTGCTCTTGCTTTGTCATATCTGTAGTTTAATTGTTGGAACGCTGATAAAGATATCTCTTTATGCTCTTCTTCGGGGTCTTCTCGAACTCTTCGGGGAAAAGCTCGACCGCTCCCACCTTGCAGTAATTGGGCTGATGGGCATTCATCTCCTTGATGCTCTGCTGAATCCTGGCCAGCATCTCATCCTTTGAGAGTCCGTCAGCTGCGGCCATCTCCGAATCAGGATAGACCAGGGCCCGGAGTCCGTTGTTGTCCTCTATGACCAGGGACTCATTGACATAGGGCATGTTGTTGATCTCACCCTCTATCTCCTCAGGATAAATATTCTGGCCTGAAGGCCCCAGGATCATACTCTTGCAGCGGCCCTTGATGAAGAGGAAGCCGTCAGAATCTATGATGCCCATGTCACCGGTGCGGAACCATCCGTCCTCGGTGAAGGCCTCGGCCGTAGCCTGCTCGTTCTTGTAGTAGCCCAGGAAGACATTATCACCTTTGACCAGTATCTCTCCCGGAACATTCTGAGGATCAGCGGAATCAATCATCACCTGCATCCTCGGTGCAGCCTTGCCGCAAGAATAGAGTTTGGTCTGGTTCCAGCGTGCGTATGTGATGATAGGTCCGCACTCGGTCATACCGTAGCCCACCGTGAAGCGGAATCCGATACGGCGGAAAAATGCCTCGGCCTCGCGGTTGAAAGCCGCTCCACCGATAATCACCTCGTCGAACTTGCCTCCGAAGGCCTCGTCCAGCTGGTGGTTGATCTTCTTCAATATCTTCTCGTCGATGACTGGAAGTCTCAGCAGCAGGCGGATATCCCTGCGGTTGATCAGAGGCTCCAGCTTTTTCTTGTATATCTTCTCGATAACCAGCGGCACAGTCACTATCAGATCCGGCTTGACCGTTCCCATGGCATCGAGGATAATCTTGGGGGTCGGGAGCCTGGTAAGGAAATGCACGTGACAACCGAGACAGAACTCTACCAGGAACTCGAACAGCATCCCGTACATATGGGCAGTAGGCAGCATGGAGACGCAGTTGGAGGCGTTGTCCAGATGCCCGTGTACCTCAAAGCCGAACAGGACGTTGGAGAGGATGGAACGGTAAGGCAGCATCACACCCTTGGAGAAGCCGGACGTGCCTGACGTATAGTTTATCATAGCCAGTTCCTCGGGGGAGTCCTCATAATAACTGACGCAGTCGGGATGGAAGCTGTGCGGGTATTTCTTGCCGAAAAGTTCGTTGAGATGCTCTCTCGTATGGGTTATCTTGTCATTGGACGCATACAGCAGGGAAAAATCATTCATCAGAATAATGGCATC
The DNA here is from genome assembly GCA_944326225.1 of uncultured Bacteroidales bacterium. Classification (GTDB taxonomy): domain Bacteria; phylum Bacteroidota; class Bacteroidia; order Bacteroidales; family UBA932; genus Coprenecus. Next base: position 12,542 of record CALVDI010000011.1, read on the forward strand.
CAGACCGGGCATCTCCGACTGGGAGAGGCCATCCCACACCATGTCGCCCACGAACAGGACACGGGCATCGGAATGATTGACAAGATGATAGATGTTGCCGCTCTTGAACTCGTGCAGCAGGGGCACAGGTACAGCCCCATAGGTCAGGGATGCGAGAAAAGACACCGCCCAGTTGGCCTGGTTACGGGAGCATATCGCAATCTTGTCACCCCGTTTCAGTCCGCACATCTCCAGCATAATATGTATCTTCTCGATCTTGCGGGCCACATCCCTGAAATAAAGAGTGACACCGTTGTAGTCAGACAGAGCCGGACAGTTCCAGTTCTTCTTTATGCTTTCTTCTATAATCTTGTTCAGCGATTTAGGATTCATACACATTATAGTTTAATTTCTATCATTCATCAAAAAGCCTGCATATCGCACAGATGCGAGTAGAGTCCCCCTGCCTTGAGCAGTTCCGCATGTGTGCCTCTCTCCACTATGCGTCCCTCTTTCATCACCACTATCTCGTCCGCATGCTGTATCGTGGACAGACGGTGGGCGATGACTATGGAGGTACGGTTCTTCATCAAGTTGGTGAGGGCATCCTGCACCAGTCTCTCGCTTTCGGTATCCAGAGCCGAGGTGGCCTCGTCCAGAATCAGAATCGGAGGGTTCTTCAGCACAGCCCTGGCAATGGCGATACGCTGCCGCTGACCGCCCGAAAGCTTACCTCCACGGTCTCCGATATTGGTGTCATAACCGTGCTCCATCTGCATGATGAACTCATCCGCATTGGCTATCCTGGCAGCCCGTTTCACATCTTCGTCTGAGACGTTTTCCATACCGAAGGTAATATTGTTGCGGACCGTATCATTAAAGAGTATTGCCTCCTGGGTCACGATACCCATAAGAGAAATGAGTTCCTTGGGATAATACTGCCGGATATCCACTCCGTCTATGAATATACCTCCGTCCGTAACATCGTAAAACCTGGGCAGAAGATCCGCCAGAGTGGACTTACCCGCACCCGACGGTCCCACTACAGCAATCATCTTGCCCTTCGGTATCGTCAGGTTGATATTCTTAAGCACATAATCCGTAGAGTACCTGAATGACACATTGCGGTACTCTACGGATTTGGAGAAATCCGACACATGCACGGGATTGTCAGCCTTTCTGATGGACGGCACGGCGTCCAGAATGGCGAAAATCCTGTTTCCTGACACAAGACCTTTCTGAATACTGGAATAGGCAGAAGCGATGGCTTTTGACGGTTCGAGTACCCTCCAGTAAAAAGCTATGTAGACAATAAAGTCAGAGAGTCCCATGCCCAGTTCTCCGCGTATCTGAAGCACTCCACCGTAAAAAAGGACTGCAGCAGCCACGGATATGCCGAGAAATTCTGAAAGAGGGGATGCCAGTTCCTGACGGGTATACATGGCACGGCTCACGGCCTTGTGTTCCTCATTGGTCCTGTCGAAACTGTCTCTGACATACTTCTGGGCATTGAATGCCTTGATGATGCGTATGCCCGATATAGCCTCTTCGAAATGACTGATTATCCGTCCCATCAAAGCCTGTGTCCTGGTCGCGCCTCTTCTCAGTTTTCTGGTGACGGCACCTATGACAAAAGCCGATATCGGCAGTGTGAGCAATGTCAGCAGCGTCAGTTTGGGAGACATATAGAACAGTCCTATCAAGAAACCTATCACCAGCAGAGGCTCACGGAAGATGATGTGGAAACTGCTGGCGACACTGTTCTGCACCTCGTTTACATCATTGGAGACACTGGACAGAATGTCTCCCTTGCGCTGCTCCTGAAAGTAGTCCACATTGAGACGTGTGATCTTGTTGAAAAGGTCTGTCCGGATATTCTTCATCACATAGGTCTTCATGTTGACCAGTATCTTCTGCGAGAGAAACCTTGTCAGATTGGACAGAAACGAGGTGATGACCAGCACTAGACATACAAACATCAGTCCCCTGAGCACTCCGCTTGCTTCCAGCACTCTGGTTAGATAGTACTGGAACACCCCATAGAAGTAGTCGACACTCAGGGAGAACTCAGGGAGGACCGTGAACTTCTCCACTGCATCAGGGTCGAAAAGTACTTCCAGAAGAGGTTTAATCAGAGCATAATTGACAACTCCGAATATTACAGATAGGATTGAGAATATAAGGTATCCCGGCCAAAACCGCCTATAGGGCCTGGCATAAGCCAGAATTCGTGTAAATGCTTTCATTATGCCGTCGTCTACTGCTTGCTGCTATCCTCCACCTCTTCAAAATCCACATACTCGCCTACGTTGTCACCCACTATCTTGTCTCCGGCAGAAGCATCTCCGCCCGAAACCGAAACCTCTCCCTCCCGTCTGTATCTCCGGGTTCCCTGACGGTGCCGCATATTTCCGCGGAGACGACTTATCACAAGAAGCGGCAGGGCAATGATAAAAAACAGAGCCCCGAAAATCACCAGCAGCAGTATATTAATAAATGTCATAAAATTATCTTTTTCTGAATGAACCGTCCGACAGGTCGAGCACCATCTTCTTTCCGTCGGCAGTCGTTACAGCTACCGTATTGGAGGACAAGGGTTCGACCGCGGTATCCTTCTTCAATTTGCGTTTTTTGGAAAAATCAGCACATACCATGCCATGCGAGTCGTATATCAACGTCTGATACGAGGTACGGACAACCCAATATACATTGCCTCCGACCTGCAGCATCTCCGGCAGTGCGACAATCCTCTCGCCGGGCTTGATGTCGTTCCATCCGCCAATCCTCCTGCCGTCCGTACCATACTGCACCAAGGTGTTGTCAGTATGCAGTATCATAAGCGTATAGTCCTTATTGCCGCTGAAATCATATACATCAGGGCCCAAAAGTATTTCCCTGTCGAGTTTTACAGGAAAATCCCTCACAACTCTTCCGAGACGGTCCAGAAGCCACACCTTGTCCCCGGAAGCGAATAACATCTGGAGTTTGTTGTTCTTCAGATAGTCAATCTGCCTCACCGTTCCGCACAACGGAGTGTCAAAGTTTACAGTCCATACCGGACGGCGGGCACTGTTGAGCAGACGCAGACTGTGATTGTCCAGCTGCTCCAGATAATTGGTGGAGCCGTCAATAAAATTCTTTACAGGAAACGGTCCACTGGGGACAACGACCGGGACGTCCTCCGACGCAGCCAACGTATTTTCCGGACGGGGCAGCACAGCCAGATCCCCGGCATATACCGAAACTCTTACCCCAAGATCTTCGCCAAGCCTGCCCGCATTTACGAACATATATTCAAAATTATTGTTACCCAACGACTTCCGCAAACAGCTTCTGTACGGTTCTTTGAGAAACATAACAAGAGAGTCCGCATACTTGCCGACATCCACCACCAACGACACAGTGGACACCTCCCTCAATTCATCCTCGGCAGGAGTCTGCTCCATATAATCATGGAGAGAGAAAAATGTCCCTGATTTCCATGCTCTCCTCAAAAGGAGAAGCTCGCGGCTGTCACCGACAAGCACCCAATCTCCAAGCATGCAGTAGCTTTCCTCCGACGAGGGCCTGAACATCTCTCCCATAAGCGACGGGACATACCCCTTGAAAAGCCACTCGCAGACAGTGTCACTGTAATTGTGCAGAGCTTCCGGATTATCCGTCCTGAGAGCAAGAATCTTCCTCTCTGAGTCTCCGGCCATGTATGAGAACACGGCCAGCTCACTAAGGTCTAAAGCACGGACAAACTCTTCGGTAGATATCCCTTCCGGAGAGTCTTTTGCAGTCCTGACATTGATATAGTCATAGTCCTTCTTACGTCCTGACGCAGCCAGCCACATACGATATGCGCTCATATAGTCCTCATATGAGGACAGCGGAAGAGTCAATACGTAAGAGGCATTGTGCGGCACCACTGAAAAGACTTCCGGTTTCCCGCCTCTCTGCGTACACAGGACATCCGAATATTTTTTCCCTGACCCGGTACTTCTGAGACGTCCGTTGAAAACTGAAGGAAACTGAGAATCAGATAGTCCGAAAGCTCCCCAGTCAGCCACCGACTGAAAAAACGAGGCATACCGCACATACTCCTTTCCTGCCGCTCCGGAGAACAATTTGCCCAGATTAGCGAAATTGACATGAAGCACTCCGCGGTCGGAGGTCACACCGGATACATCTTCATAAAGCGGTTCATCCATTATAGATGCTCCGTTGTCAAGATGTCTAAGAGATGACTCCACCATAACCATGGACGGACTTGCTATCAGAAAATGCCCGCAGACTGCGAACGAGGCATCCGGAACTGCCGATTTGTGGACCGTCTCGTGTCCATATCTTTTTTCTATCACACCTCCGCACTCGCCCAGAACATCATCCAGCAGCAATGCCGGATCCATATCGTCGGGTATGGAGAGCACCAGGAGAGGTGACACTGTATTCTTGCTGGAATAGTGCATCGACAATGCAGCCTTCCAGTCTGACGAGACAGAGGGAATGCACCCGATCAACCTGCCGAGCGCACTCCCCTCATCCGTCATCTCTATTATTTCCGACAAAGTGCCGGCCTCAAAGAGAAGTATGGCGTCGGACGGAACAGCTTCCACTCCGTCTGTAAGCCGGTCCGTTTTTACAGGCTTCCCGCTGTCTCCGAAAAAGAGAAAGCAGAAAAGACAGCCTATGCCTACCAGCAGCAGCGCCGCCACTACAGTACAGACAATTATACTCCTCCTGTTCATCACCTGTCGGCTATTTCTTTTCTTTCTCTTCTACAGGCACCGTCTTGTAGACCTTTACAAGTTCCACGTCGAATATGAGGACACTGTTACCTGGAATGGGGCCCGTACCACGTTTGCCATAACCCATTTCAGAAGGCACAAACAGCCTGATCTTACCTCCCTCTTTTGCATACGTAAGACCTTCTGTCCACCCTTTGATGACTCTGTTGAGAGGGAATTTCACGCTTTCTCCTCTTTCATATGAAGAATCAAATACTGTTCCGTCAATCAGACGGCCCTCATAATTGACTTCGACAGTATCAGTCGCCTCAGGAGAGATTCCGGATCCCTCTACCTCTATCATATACTGCAGACCGCTTTCTGTTTCGATTACACCTTCCTCTTCCTTATTGGCTGCAAGGAACTGCTCTCCCTCCTCAAGACTGCGCTCCGCCTCATATGCCATGCGGTCTCTCAGAAAACTCTGGATTCTCATCATAACCTCATCTTCTTCAAGCATTGTTTCTTCTTCATTGAGCATATCCATAAAACCCTTTTTCATCTGATTCAGATTCAACTCTCCGAATGAAGAGGAAACAAGCATTTTGCCATAATACATTCCCAAAGCATAACTGATAGTATCTATCTGTGCTGATGTTGTCTCGGGCATTCTGTCGCCCTCGTTGTAAGTTCCTGCTCCACACGATGAAAGTGTGAGAACTGCTGCCATTGCAGCAATGATTGCAATTAATGTTTTTTTCATTTTTTTATTAATTTGTTTTTGTTAGTTGTCAGATATAACGCCGCAAGGCCAGTACATGCCGCGAGAAATGACGTAACAAGGATCGCCAGTTTTCCGGCATTGACCATCCGCATATCATTAAAGGCCAGGTTATCGATAAATATGGACATAGTAAACCCTATTCCGCCAAGGATTCCAAGCGCCAGTATCTGACGCCATTTCGTACCTTCAGGCAGACTTGCCAGTCCCAGTCTGACCGCCAGCCAGCTGAAAGTAAGGATTCCAAGCGGCTTTCCGAACAGCAGACCGAAGAAAATACCGGGTATTACCGCCGGTATCGGCCCACCCAAAGACTCCGGGTCAATCATGACTCCGGCATTGGCCAACGCAAAAAGGGGCATGATGAGGAAATTGACCCATGGATGAAGGGCCGCCTCCATACGGCACAGCAGCGAGTCCGGACCAGTGAAAGCCCTGACATTCCCTTTGGAAGTTCTGGCCGGTATCGTCATGGCCAGCACTACTCCCGCAATAGTGGCATGGATACCCGAACGGAAGACGAAGACGAAAAGCGTCACACCCAGAATCAGGTAGACCAGAACAGACCTTATGCCGGCCTTGTTGACAGCCAGCAGGGCGAGTACCGTTACTGCGGCATACACAAGATATATAAGGTGGATCTCATGCGAGGGATAGAACAGGGCCAGCACTATGATCGCACCTATATCGTCCACTACAGCCAAAGCCACCAGAAGCACTTTCAGTCCTATAGGACAGCGCGTCCCCAGCAGGGAAAGCACTCCTATGGCAAATGCAATGTCCGTAGCCATGGGTATGCCCCATCCTCCAGACGAGACTGTACCGGCATTGAACGCCGTGTATATCAGAGCCGGAAATATCATACCTCCTACCGCCGCGAACATAGGCAGCATGGCCTTCTTCCTAGTGGACAGCTCTCCTACAAGCAGTTCTCGCTTTATCTCCAAGCCTACTGAAAAAAAGAATACCGCCATAAGCACATCATCAATCCATGTCCTCAGCGGCATGCTCAGAGTATCAGGCCCAAAAGATACGGACAATTCTGTATCCCACAGACGGTGCAGTCCGCCCATAGCCGGAATATTGGCAGCCAGCACCGCAACCACCGCACATATCAGGAGCAGCACGCCTCCTGTCATATTGCTGTGGAGCAGCCTGTTCAGCAGCACCCTACGGCGAAGGACATACACTTTCATCTGCTTCATACGGCCAACATTCTATTTGAAAACTACAAAAATAGTTATTTTTTCTTACGGGAGTACTCCATACACAACAAGAGTTTGAAAAGAACCCTGGATCCCGTATTGGCATCCCATTCGCCGACATTTCCGGGAGCCACCTCGCAAAGATCGGCTCCGACAATACGTTTTCCTGAGCACGCCAATATATATAATAGGTAATCCACCTGAGAAAAAGTAAGGCCACCTGGCACAGGCGTTCCTGTCCCTGGACAGTACTCCGGAGAGAGACCGTCAATATCAAAGCTTACATACACATTCTCCGGCAGGGTAGACACTATCTCCTGACATATGCTTTTCCATGTCCGGCCATCGTAAAGTCCTTCCTTGATACGGAAGTCGGTAAAGGGGACAAACAGGTCAGAAGAAGTCACAAGGCCATACTCAGACGAGCAGAAGTCCCTTATACCTACCTGTGTGATACGGCCCAGCGCAGTACACTCGGTCATAGCATTGTACATAATGGACGCATGTGAATAACGGAATCCCTCATATGCCTTTCTTGTATCCGAATGAGCATCTACATGAAGTATGCCCATGCCAGGATACCTTCTGGAAAGAGCCTTTATAAGCCCGAGCGGCACACTGTGTTCCCCACCTGCCAGCACGACAGACTTGCTTTCCGAGAGATATTTTTCCGAGACAGCCTCCACATAGGCGTTAAGCTCCTCGGAAGCGAGGTTTACCTCAGCACACAGCCCTTCCTGAAGAGCAGGATCCTCCCCTGCCTCCAATGCCGCTATCACCCTGCCGGCCCTCTCTCCGGCATAAGCATTCAGTTCTCTCAGCCGCTGCTCCTCCGGCAGAGTCCAGACCTTCATATCCGCCGCCAGGGGAAAGCGTTCGTCGAACAGATCGACCTGCAGCGACGCATCGAGCATGGCGCGGGGCCCGTCGGCGGTTCCCTTTCCATAGGACACGGTAGCATCCCAGGGCACCTGCACTATCACAGTATCCGCCTCCTGCTCTCCGCACGGCAGTCCGAAGAAATTACCGTTGGCAACCCCCGGCGCATCGGGGTCAAATGAGGTTTTTTCCAAATTTTCGATATTATTTTTCATTTTTTTTGCAAGAAAATAAACTTTTCGGTAATTTTAGACGCGCAAAGGTAATAAATATGAAGATTAGTTCAGAGGAATTACACTCCAATTTAAAGAAGTTTTTCGGTTTTGACACATTCAAAGGGGAACAGGAAAAGATTATAACACATCTTATTGAGGGAAACAACGCGTTTGTCCTGATGCCTACCGGCGGCGGGAAATCGATGTGCTATCAGCTGCCGGCCCTGCTCATGCCTGGTACCGCCATCGTCGTCTCCCCGCTGATCGCGCTGATGAAGAACCAGGTGGACGCAATCCGAGGATTTATCTCAGGCTCGGACGGAGTGGCGCATTTCCTCAACTCCTCGCTCAATAAAACTCAGATTCAGGAAGTCAAGGACGACCTGCTCTCTGGCGTGACAAAGCTGCTGTACGTGGCACCGGAGTCACTGACAAAGGAGGAGACTGTCGCCCTTCTCAGGCAGATCCATATCTCGTTCTACGCCATAGACGAGGCACACTGTATTTCCGAATGGGGACATGATTTCCGTCCGGAATACCGTCATATCCGCCGTATCGTGGACGAACTCGGCTCGGCACCCATCATAGCCCTCACCGCCACAGCCACCCCGAAAGTCCAGGCTGACATACAGAAGAATCTCTGCATGATGGACGCAAAGGTCTTCAAGAGCTCCTTCAACCGGCCCAATCTCTACTACGAGGTCCGCGACAAGGTCAATGTCAAGAAAGAGATGATCCGCTTCATTAAGGAGAATGAGGGCAAGTCCGGCATCATCTATTGCCTCAGCCGGAAAAAGACCGAGGAGATAGCCGAGTTTCTCAACGTCAACGGCATCAAGGCCCTGCCCTATCACGCCGGCATGGACGCCGCCACCAGAGCCAAGAACCAGGACATGTTCCTGATGGAGGAGGTGGACGTCATAGTGGCGACCATAGCCTTCGGTATGGGTATAGACAAACCTGACGTGCGGTTCGTAATTCACTATGACATCCCCAAGAGCCTCGAGGGCTACTACCAGGAGACCGGACGCGCCGGCAGGGACGGAGAGGAAGGCAAGTGCATCACATTCTACAGCTACAAGGACATCCTGAAACTGGAGAAATTCATGCAGGGCAAGCCTCTGTCCGAACAGGAGATAGGAAAGCTGCTCCTGTTGGAAACCGTAGCTTACGCCGAGTCCAACCGGTGCAGGAGAAAGATTCTGCTGAACTATTTCGGAGAGGACTACCCCCAGGACAACTGCGGCAACTGCGACAACTGCCTCCATCCCAAGAAACTATTTGAAGGACAAGAATATCTTGAGACAGTGCTCGAGCTGGTGGACTCCATGAAAGAGAACTTCAAGGCGGAGCATCTGGCGAACATACTCGCCGGAGAGTCCAACTCCATCATCAAGTCCTACAATCATCATCTGAGCGAATTTTTCGGTCTCGGAAAGGACAAGGGAATCAAGTTCTGGATTGCCATTATCCGGCAGGCAGTAGTCATGCATTTCCTGCACAAGGACCTGGAACAGTACGGACTGATATCCATAACCCCGGAGGGCAAGGAATTTCTGGAGCATCCACACTCGGTCATGATGGCCGAGGACAGGGAGTTTGCAGACGGAGACGAGGAGGATGATGAGGATTCAGCGGCCGTATCTGCCGTAAGGCACGGCGGTGGGGTCGGAGACCCGGTGCTGTTCGCGATGCTCAAGGATCTGCGCAAGGATATGTCCAGAAAGTTGAAACTGCCGGGATTCGTTATTTTCACGGACCCGTCCCTGGAGGATATGTCCATACACTATCCCATCACCCTGGACGAGCTCAAAAACTGTCAGGGTGTAGGAGAGGGAAAAGCCCGCAAATTCGGCAAGGAGTTCATCAATCTCATAGCCAAATATGTAGAAGAGAACGAGATACAGAGGCCTGAGGACATAGTGGTCAAATCCATAGTCAACAAGTCGGCCAATAAGGTCTACATCATACAGAGCATTGACCGCAAGATTCCTCTCGAGGACATTGCGGAGGCCAGGAATATGGAGTTTTCCGACATACTGGACGAACTGGAGGCCATCGTAGCAGCCGGCACGAGAATTGACATCAATTATTATATCCGGCAGGCAGTGGATGACGACAAGGTGGAAGACATCTATGACTACTTCAAGGAAGAAGCCGAGACCGACTCCATTGCCGACGCAGTCAAGGAACTGGGGCCGGACTATCAGGAAGAGGAGATAAGGCTGGTACGCATCAAGTTCCTCTCCGAAGTCGCAAATTAACCACCCTTAAAGGTATCTGTTGAACCAGGTTATCTGCCGCTTGGCGTAACGGCGTGTATTCCGCTTGACCAGTTCCACCGCCTCGTCCAGGGATATCCTGCCGTCCAGATAATCAAAGACCTCGCTGTAACCGACAGTCCGGAGGGCCGGCATGTCGCGGTATGCAGCCAGCGAGCGCACCTCATCTACCAGTCCGGCCTCGAACATTTTCTCCGCCCTGCGGTCTATACGGGCGTAGAGTTCCTCTCTGGGCATGGTCAGGATTTTCCGTTCCACGTTGAAAAAGCGTTTCTTCTGAGGATTGGTCTTGAACGAGGAGAATTTACGTCCTGTGGAGAGCGTCACTTCCAGAGCCCTTACGACCCGCTGACGGTTGGACAAGTCTATAGCGGCATAGCTCTCCGGATCCAGCTCCCGCAACTCCTCAGCAAGAGCACCGACTCCCTCACTCATCGCCCTTTCCGTCAACTTTCTGCGCAAGTCCTGATCCGCCGGCGGGAAATCGTCAAAGCCATAGCAGACCGCATCGGCGTACAGACCCGAGCCTCCCACCATCACCAGACGGTCGTGCTCCTTGAAAAGTCCGGACAGCAGGGCCATGGCCTCCAGCTCATACCTGCCTGCCGAATAATGGTCAGCCACCGAGTGACTGAATATGAAATAATGCCTGACCTCCCTGAGCTGTTCTTCGGACGGTGGGGCCGTACCTATACGCATCTCTCTGAATATCTGCCTTGAATCGCAGGATATGACCGGAGAGCCGTATTCCTTTGCCAGCTCTATGGCATAGTCCGTCTTGCCGACCGCAGTCGGACCAAGTACAAGTGTCAGGGTTTTCTCCATCCGGACTATAGCGTTTCCTCCCCCTCGGGAAGTTCCTCGTCGTCAAAGACCTCTTCCTGAGCGTCCGGCTGAGACGGACTGCCGCCGGAGAACTCCTCATAGTCCTCATACACTGACGAGAACTGGTCCGGATTCCGGCCTTTCTCGGCCACCAGCACCGGATAGGACCGCCTCGGACTGTATTCCGCCTCCGACACAAAGCGCAGTTCCAGAAACAGGCCCTTGCCCATATTGTACACATAACGGACTGCCGCCCCGTCCTTGAAAGCGTCCTCAACGGAGACCTTGTCCATGGAGCCGTCCCCAAAATCGAACAGACCGATCCTGCGCATTATCTCACCCTTGTCCGACAATGTCTCGAACATCGTCATCTGATCCGGAGAGAATCCCAGGTCTCTGTCCAGAAACTCATGCAGCTTGAACAGACTCATCCTGGTCTCCAGCTCGTATTCCCGCATGAATATCTTATTGCCGGGAATAACCGCCTTGTATCTGAATACCGTCATAGCTTTTATTTTTTATTCCTCTCAGAAAACCCACAGTATCGACACCGTCCGGCCAGTCGTCCAGAGCAGGCCTCTGAGCATAGCCAAAGTTACGGATAATTTTTTGAATTCTGCCCTCATTGGCTCCGATAAATTTTTCCAGCTCCTTTTCAGAGCGGTATTCCACATACCATACCTCACCCACATGCAGGCTCATATCCAGCGGCCTGCAGAGGCTGACGTCTTCCGATGCTCCCGGCATCATCCGTCTGAGGTCGCGGAAAATGACGGTGCCGCTGTCCAGGAACTCTTCTCCGGACAGGGTAAGCACTGCCTTGTTCTTGCGGTGATTGTCCCTTCCGGGCCGTTCCCAATGCCTAAGGGCGAAAGCTTCGGCCGCAGCCATCATTTCTGAGAGATCACACCCTTGCGGCACCAGCAGGCATGTCACGCTGCGGCAGCCCAGACCGTAGTACAGCAGCATGTCCTCCGCCAGAGCTTCGAGGGCAGAGCTGTCCTCGCTCCCGGTAAGCACGGCAATACTGAAGCGCGAGGCCCTGATGATTTTGGGGATATAAGGAAAATGTGTTTCAAAATATGCAGCCGCAGCATCACCTCCCATCGTCAGGAGGGCATCCGGCGTCCAGCCGTCGGTCGAGTCACAGAACTCCACTCCGGGGAAAAGCACCGGCAGCAGATACCGGTCCTTCGATGAGAGTTTGACCACCGGCTTCCAGCCCGCCGCCAGCACCGACAGGATATCGTGAAATGCCACCGCCGGGATATTGCCGGCCGCCACCACTCCACAGACCTTTCCCGATGCTGCCGGTTCCGGCCCAGGGTATTGTCCCAGCCATTTCCTCAGTACGTCCTCCATCAGCATCTCTTTCGCCAAAGCCTCGAGGGCGCGGTGCTGCATCCACGGCGTGAAGAACACATTGTCCCGCGCCGACATTTCCACCGCCGCATCCAGCTCCGGCCACTTCTCTTTCCCCTCCAGCCACCCCTCAATCCTTCTCCCCAAAGCCGCATACCTTTCTATAAATTGACCTCTATGCATTTTTCAATCAGTTGACAGCCCAAAGATAAAAAATTTTAGGCTCATCCGCCTTTTTTGCCTAACTTAGGGGCTTAAACGGACAGACATGGACACACAGGAGAGAAACGACACTTTCAAGAGCCTGGAGGCCCCGTCGGAGGGGCTATATAAGGAGAAAGGCAGCAAGTTTCTCGCTTTTGCATATCCGGTGACATCGGAAGAGGAGATAAAACAGCATCTGGAGCGGATAAGGAAAGAATATTATGACGCACGGCATCACTGCTATGCGTACAGGCTCGGGCTGGAGGGCAGTGTGTGGAGGATGAACGATGACGGAGAGCCTTCGTCCACTGCCGGCAGGCCGATATTCGGGCAGATACAGTCGGCCGGACTGAGTGACATACTGATAGTGGTCGTCCGCTACTTCGGAGGCATAAAGCTCGGAGTTCCCGGTCTGATCAACGCCTACCGGAGCGCAGCCGCCGATGCGGTAGCCCACGGCAGGATAGTGGAGAAAATCGCGACCGAGACCTTTGCGGTGACATTTGACTACACCGGTATGGACCGGGTAATGAAGGTGATGAAGGACATGGGCCTGTCTCCCACCAGATTCGATACAGGGAACGAATGCCGCCTGGAGATGAGCGTGAGACTCCGCGACTCGGACCGGTTCGTCCAGCGCATGACCGATGCCGAGGCCAAAGTGGAACACATATAATATAAATGATATATGCCTAAAAGTTTAATATCCATTCAGGACTTCACCAAAGAGGAGATACTGCACATCCTCGATGTAGCCGAGGAGATGGAGCACAACAAGTCGCAGACATTCCTGAGCGACAAGGTAGTGGCCTGCATCTTCTTCGAGCCGTCCACAAGGACCAGACTGAGTTTCGAGACTGCGGCCAACCGTCTGGGAGCCCGCGTCATAGGCTTTTCGGACGCGGCCAACACCAGCATCCGGAAGGGAGAGAGCCTCAAGGATACCATCAAGATGGTGTCCAATTACGTGGACCTCATCGTCATGAGGCATCCTCTCGAGGGCAGTGCCCGCTATGCTTCGGAAGTGGCCTCAGTGCCGGTCATCAACGCCGGTGACGGAGCCAACCAGCATCCGACCCAGACCCTGCTCGACCTCTACACCATCAGGCAGACCCAGGGCCGCCTGGACCACATCAACATCAACATGGTCGGCGACCTCAAATACGGCAGGACAGTACACTCACTGCTGCAGGCCATGAGCCATTTCTCCCCGGAGTTCGAGTTCACGGCCCCGGACGAGCTCAAGCTGCCGCAGGAATACCGCGACTTCATGGACAGCAAGGGCATCCCCTACAAGGAGACCTCGGATCTGCGTGAGTATCTTGATGCTACGGATATTCTGTACATGACCCGCATCCAGCAGGAACGGTTCACAGACCCCGTGGAATACGAAAAAGTCAAGAATGTCTACAGTCTCAACGCCTCCATGCTCTCCGGAGTACGGCCGAACATGAAGATTCTGCACCCCCTGCCCCGCCTGCAGGAGATCGCCACCGACGTGGACGAGACCCCTTACGCATGGTATTTCAAGCAGGCCGAGAACGGGATGTACGTCCGCATGGCCATCATATCATACTTACTCGGTAAAAGATAGGAGGACAGTCTTATGGAAAGAAACACAATGGAAATAAACGACGGAAAGCAGCTCAAAGTGAGCGCGATAAAAAACGGCACAGTACTGGATCACATTCCCAGCTGCCAGGTCTTCAAGGTAATCGACATCCTCGGTCTGAGCGGGTCGGAGCATCCGGTCACTTTCGGAGTCAATCTGGACAGCAAGTCCATGGGCCGCAAGGGCATCATAAAGATATCCGAGAGATTCTTCAAAGATGACGAGCTCAACAAGATAGCCCTCATCGCCCCCAACGCCAGCGTCAACATCATCCGCGACTTCAAGGTAGTGGAGAAAAAGCTGCTGACCATCCCGGAGACCATCTGCGGTATCGTCAAGTGCATCAACCCCATGTGCGTGACCAATCATGAAGATATCCCGACAAGGTTCAGGACCATAGTAAAAGGCTCTGAGATACAGTTACAGTGCGTATACTGCGAAAAGATTACGGATTTATAATTTTTACCCATTGTCACAAATATTTTGTAACTTTGTCGCTTAATAACGATTAAACATTTTTAACAATATTTTACAATATGAAAAAAGCTTATAATTTCAACGCCGGTCCCTGCGTTCTGCCCAAACCGGCTATCGAAGCGGCTATCGAGGCCCTCAAAGATTTCAAGGGTACAGGAATGTCCGTAATAGAAGTGTCTCACAGAAGCAAGGAGTGGGAAGCCGTTATGGACGAGTGCCGTTCTCTCTGGAAAGAGCTCCTCAATATTCCTGAAGGATACAGCGTCCTCTTCCTGGGCGGCGGTGCATCCCTCCAGTTCCTCTATGTGGCCATGAACCTCCTTGAGAAAAAGGCCGGCTACCTGGAGACAGGCGTATGGGCAAAGAAAGCCCTCAAAGAAGCCAAAGGCATCGGCAATGCATATGCAGTGGCTTCCTCAGCTGACAAAAACTACACCTACATCCCCAAGGGATATGAGATCCCCACTGACCTCGACTATTTCCACATCACTACCAACAACACCATCAAGGGTACTGAGATTCACGAGGACATGGATTGCCCCGTGCCCCTCGTAGCCGATATGTCATCCGACATCATGAGCCGTCCCGTGGACGTTTCGAAGTATGCTCTGATCTACGGAGGTGCCCAGAAGAACGTAGGTCCTGCCGGTGTAGTATTCGTTATCGTTAAGGACGAGATCCTCGGCAAGGTATCCCGTTATCTGCCCACCATGCTCGACTACCGCACACACATCGAGGGTGAGTCCATGTTCAACACTCCTCCTGTATTCTCTATCTTCGTTATGACCGAGACCCTGAAGTGGGTTAAGGCTCAGGGTGGTGTAAAGGCCATGTACGAGCTCAACAAGAAGAAAGCCGGCATGCTCTATGACGAGATCGACCGCAACTCCCTCTTCGTAGGTACAGCCGCCAAGGAGGACCGCTCCCTGATGAACGTATGCTTCGTAATGGCTCCCGGCCATGAGGACCTCCAGGACGAGTTCCTCGCCTTCGCAAAGGAAAGAGGCATGGTAGGTATCAAGGGCCACCGCTCTGTCGGCGGATTCCGCGCTTCCATCTACAACGCCTGCCCTATCGAGGCTGTTGAGGCTCTGATCGCCTGCATGCAGGAGTTCGAGAAGATGCACAAATAATTAAACTCCGCAACCCCGGCATATCCACATCATAACCGGACTGCCGGGGTTCGGTTTTCCCAACATTTATAATCAACATTTTAAAATATCTACAATGAAAGTATTAGTAGCAACTGAGAAACCTTTTTCAAAGGTAGCCGTTGACCAGATCCGCGAGATCGTCGAGAAAGGCGGCCATGAGCTTGCAACTCTCGAGAAATATACCGATGTACAGCAGCTTTACGCAGCAGTGGCAGACGCTGACGCCCTCATCGTCCGCTCCGACAAGGTGACCAAGGAGGTCATAGCAGCCGCTCCCAAGCTGAAGATCGTTGTCCGCGCCGGCGCAGGTTATGACAACCTTGACCTGGCAGCCTGCACCGAGAGAGGCATAGTAGCCATGAACACCCCCGGTCAGAACTCCAATGCCGTAGCCGAGCTCGCTATAGGCATGATGATCTACATCTCCCGCAACCAGTTCACTCCCGGCACAGGTTCAGAGCTTAAAGGCAAGACCCTCGGTATCCAGGCTTATGGCAATGTCGGCCGTCTGGTAGCAGCCCACGCCAAGAGCTTCGGCATGAAGATCATGGCATTCGACCCATTCGTTCCCGCAGAGAAGATTCAGTCCGAAGGCGTTGAGGTAGCCGCTTCACTCGAGGATCTCTATGCAAAGAGCGACTTCGTATCCCTCCACATCCCCGCAACCAACGAGACCAAGAACTCCATCGGTTACGCCCTTCTTTCGAAGATGCCTAAGGGAGGCTGCCTCGTGAACACCGCCCGCAAGGAAGTGATCAACGAGCCCGAACTCGTGAAGGTGCTCGAGGAGAGACAGGACCTGAAGTACATCACCGACATCGCCGCCACCAACCAGGCAGAGCTGAACGAGAAGTTCGGCAAGAGAGTCTTCGCTACCCCCAAGAAGATGGGTGCCGAGACAGCTGAGGCCAATGTCAACGCCGGAGTTGCAGCAGCCAACCAGATCTGCGACTTCTTCGCCACAGGCAACCGCAAGTTCCAGGTAAACAAATAGCAAATAGGAGAGAAACAATATGGTAAAAGTAAAACCTTTCGCAGCTATCCGCCCTCCCAAGGCCATCGTAAAGGAAGTGGCCGCCCGTCCGTACGACGTGCTCAACTCCCAGGAAGCCAAGGCTGAGGCAGGCGAGAAGTCCCTCCTTCACATCACCAAGCCCGAGATCGACTTCGACCCCATCATCGACGAGCACTCACAGCAGGCCTATGACAAGGCTGTCGAGAACTTCAAGAAATGGCAGGAAAAAGGCTGGCTCGTGCAGGACAAGAAGGAGTGCTACTATGTCTACGCCCAGACCATGAACGGCCGTACCCAGTACGGTATCGTGCTCTGTGCCAACGTTGAGGACTACATGACAGGTAAGATCAAGAAACACGAGCTCACCCGCAAGGACAAGGAAGAGGACCGTATGATCCACGTCCGTATCCAGAATGCCAACATCGAGCCCGTATTCTTCGCATACCCTGACAATACCGAGATCAATGCTATCGTGAAGAAATACACTGACGGCAAGCCCGAATATGACTTCGTAGCTGAGGACGACGGTTTTGGACACCATTTCTGGGTAATAGACAACGATGAGGACATCAAAAGGATAACAGAGATATTCTCTACCATCCCTGCCTTCTACGTAGCAGACGGTCACCACAGGACCGCCGCAGCTGCTCTCGTAGGTGAGGAGAAACGCCGTCAGAACCCCAACCACAACGGAACTGAGGAGTACAACTACTTCATGGCAGTGGTATTCCCTGAGAGCCACCTCAAGATCATCGACTACAACCGCGTGGTGAAGGACCTCAACGGCCTCACACCCGAGCAGTTCATCCAGAAGCTGGGCGAGGACTTCGAGATCAAGGACATGGGTACCGAGATCTACAAGCCCAAGAACCTGCACAACTTCTCGATGTATCTCGGCGGTCACTGGTATTCCCTCACAGCGAAGAAGGGTACCTACGACGACAACGATCCCATCGGATGCCTCGACGTGACCATCTGCTCCAACCTTATCTTCGACAAGCTCCTCGACATCAAGGATCTCCGCACTTCGAAGCGTATTGACTTCGTCGGTGGTATCAGAGGTCTCGGCGAGCTCAAGAAGAGAGTTGACTCGGGTGAGATGGCAGCAGCTTTCGCTCTGTATCCCGTTTCCATGAAGCAGCTTATCAGGATAGCCGATACAGGCAACATCATGCCTCCCAAGACTACTTGGTTCGAGCCTAAGCTCAGGAGCGGTCTGGCTATTCACAAGTTGGAGCGGTAGCGGCTACACACCTTGGAGTACGTTAAAAGAGGCCGCTACGAACAATTGTTCGATTACGGCCTCTTTTTTATAATGCTCGGGATTGGTTTTATTTACTAATCTCTTAATAATCAACTTAATACGATTCAAAAAGGTGCCGCGTTTGCATTTAAAACCGCGACACGGCACGTTCTAAACTTAGAAATACCTTATTATCAAGTACTTAACAATATCATACGATCCCCGGAAACAGATTAAATTTTCAGCTATGAAACCGACATTAGTAGTATTGGCAGCGGGCATGGGTTCCCGTTACGGTTCCCTGAAACAGATGGACGGAGTAGGCCCCAACGGCGAGGCCATCATCGATTACTCTATCTACGACGCAGTACGCGCCGGATTCGGCAAGGTAGTGTTCATAATCCGCCACTCATTTGAAAAGGCTTTCCGCGAGATATTCACCCCGGAGCACTTCGGAGGCAAGGTTGAGATTGAGTTCGTCTTTCAGGAACTCGAATACCTGCCCGAAGGATTCTCAGTACCGGAGGGCCGCGAGAAACCCTGGGGTACATGTCACGCCGTAATGATGGCCGCTCCTGTAGTCCGCACTCCTTTCGCCGTCATCAACTCCGATGACTTCTACGGCCGTGAAGGCTACACCGTACTGGCCGACTACCTGCGCAGCGTGGACGGACAGACCGGCAAGTACTCCATGGTCGGCTACAATCTGCACAACACCCTCTCCGACTACGGCACCGTCTCACGCGGAGAGTGCTCGGTCAATGCTGACGGCAATCTAGTCTCAATCGTTGAGCGCACTGCGATTCAGCGTATGAAGGACGGCCGCATCATGTACAAGGACGGGGACGGCCTGCACGAGCTGGCAGAAGACACTGTCGTTTCCATGAACCTGTTCGGATTCACCCCGGACTTTTTCAACGAGTCTGAACGTCTCTTTAAGAAGTTCCTCTCCGACCCGGCCAACATGGCCAACCCCAAGGCCGAGTTCTTCATCCCTCTGTGCGTCAACCAGCTCATCAACGAGGGCAAGGCCAGCCTCAAAGTACTCAACAGCAATGCCCAGTGGTTCGGCGTAACCTACAAGGAGGACCGCCCCTATGTCGTAAGCCGCATCCGCCAGCTGATAGACACGGGCATCTACCCTGAACACCTCTGGAGATAACCCCATCCACCGTACCATAAAAAGGTCCTGACCGCACATTCGCAGCCAGGACCTCGCTTTATACTCTCAAAATATTATTCGGTCTTAGGGGTCTCGCGGCGGGAGGCGTAGGTGTCGTCGATGGTGTCCAGCTCGGTGTTGTACTGTTTCTTGCCGGCGGCAGCATCGTTGTAGGTGCAGGGGCCGGATATACAGCCGTCCGGACATACCATCATCTCCAGGAACTGGGCCGGAGCCTTCTTGGTCTTCGCGTAGCTCTTGAGCAGGGCAATGTTCTTCTTGTCCATACCGGCCACCTTGAGGAAGTTGACATTCTCCCCGAGGAATGACTGCACTGCACCGGCGACTCCACCGCTCTGTCCGAAAGCGTGAGCCTCCTTGACGGAGAGATATTCCACATGATAAGGCTCTACCTTGTCGAAATCTATCTCATAACCGGAAAAGACGCTTCCGAGTTCCTCGAATGTCATGACGTAATCCACATTGGGATTCTCCTTGGCCTCCTTACGCTTTGCTATGCACGGGCCGATGAACACCTGCCTGGCATCGGGAAACTTTTCCTTGATGACCTGGGCACTGTAGTACATCGGAGAGCCGGATGCCGACACGAACGGAGCCATGTCCGGAATATGCTTCCTGACGAGCTGGATATATGAAGGGCAGCAGCTGGTGGTCATGAAAGGCTGACCTTCCTGCAACTTTTCCTTAAGCTCGACAGCCTCGTTGGAGACTGTGAGCATGGCACCCTCGGCGACCTCTACCACTGCCGAGAATCCGATAGCCTTGATGGCACCGTAAAGTTTCTCCTTAGTGGTATTGAACTGACCGAGGATAGAAGGAGCCACCATAGCCACCACGGACTCTCCGTCCTGGATACTGTTCAGCACATCGAAGACCTGAGATATCTCGAATATAGCGCCGAAAGGACATGCGTTCAGGCACTTTCCGCAATAGATACACTTGCTCTCATCGATATGCTCCACTCCGTACTCATCCTTGGAAATAGCCTTTACAGGGCAGGCCTCCTCGCAGGGCACGGGAACATATACTATAGCATGATAAGGGCAGCTCTGATAGCACTTTCCGCAGTTGATGCAGAGATCGTGATCTATCACAGCCTGACCGTGATTCTTCTTGTCATGGGTGATGGCGTGCTTGGGACAGTTCATGGAGCAGCTGCGGGCCACACATCCGCGGCAGAGATTGGTAATCTCATAGTTGGTCTTCACGCAAGATGAGCAGGCCTCGTCAATCACGCACATGATATTGTCCTTCTGCTCCCTTTCCCTATTGACCACCCGGCGGGCGTAGTCCGACAGAGGGGTCAGCTCGTCCTTCTCGTCGTTCATGTCGTAACCCAGCAGGGGGAACATCTTATATTTCCAGACTGCTCTCTCCTTATGGACGCAGCATCTGCCCAGCACCTCGGACCTGCGCGGACTCAGCTCTATAGGCAGCCGGTCTATATCTGTGCATAGTTTGTCCTGTTTCCACTTATTAACCATCATCGCCAGCAGTTTGTGGCGCACGATCATCACATTGTTAGTAAAAGCCATAAAATAGGTTATAATATGTTGTTACAAAAACGCTGCAAAAGTAATATAATATCCTCAATCTCCAATTTTTCCGTCAGGATATCTGAATCCTTTCAATGCCAGGGCCACCATAGTGACTTTCGGGCGCGTCACGGGACATGCCGCTGCAGTCCTGACCACACTCCGGCGCATACTGCGGAAATCCCTGTGAGCCTTGAGGACAGCCTTGAAAAACGACATTTTTCCCGTCAGAAGATACAGGCAGGCGATAATACCGTCTATGCACATCCTGGATAGCACAATCCGCCCACGGGCGCCGTCAGGAAGATTCTTGTACATCATCAGCAGATTGTTGCGGAAGTTGAGATACAGCTTGCGGGGCGAGTTGTTGGGCAAAGTCCCTCCCCCGACATGATAGACCCTGGAAGAAGGTACCGCCCATATCTCCCAGCCGGCAAGCTGAGCCCTCCAGCAGAGGTCTATCTCCTCCATATGCGCGAAAAACGACTCATCCAGCCCTCCTGACTGCTTCCATAGCTCGGAGCGGACCATAAGAGCGGCACCGGAGGCCCAGAACACTTGGCACGGAGCGTCGTACTGTCCTCTGTCCTCCTCTACCTTTGAAAGAATACGGCCCCGGCAGTAAGGGAAATACCACCTGTCCACATATCCGCCGCAGGCTCCGGCATGTTCGAACATCGTCCTGCGGTCATAGCTGAGAATCTTGGGCGCACATGCTCCGCAGCGTGGATGCGAGTCCATAAAACGCTCCAGTTCCCCGAGCCAGCCGTCCGTAACCTCTATATCCGAATTGAGCAAAAGAAAGTAGTCAAACTTCGCCCCGGAGCGTTCAATCTCCGCAAAGGCCCGGTTGTAACCTCCCGTAAAGCCATAGTTGCGGTCAAAGCAGATAAGTCTCACCTCCCCGTCCGGCCACGTCTCCCTGAGCCATTCCACAGACCCGTCCTGAGAACCGTTGTCGGCCACATACAGGACAGAACCGCCTGAAAAGTCAGTACGTGACAGTATCTGCGGAATGAATTTCTTCATGAAATCCTTTCCGTTCCAATTGAGTATGACTACCGCAGTTGAGGACATAATCAGCAGCACCTATAATAAATCTTTCAGTGAAGGCAGACCGACAGCGTTGGAGCCCTTCATCAATATTGACAGTCCTTCCGCCGGTTCCTTTCCGAGAACCTCACGGGCCTCAACGACATCATGGCAGAACCTGAAACGCGCATCCCCAGCCACAGGGCATACAACCGCCGCTTTCTCAAACTCCTCCCCTACGAAGACCGCTCTCTCACAGTCCTTCATGACCGCCACCCTTTCTATAACCCTCCGGTGCTCGTCCGACGAATCCGGGCCGAGTTCCAGCATCTGCCCCAGAATCACCATCTTGTGAAGAAAGCGCGAAGCGGAGAAATTGTCCAGCGAGGCCTTCATGCTTGAAGGATTGGCATTGTAGGTGTCCAGCACCAGCAGATTGCGTTCCGTCCGCTCCAGCTGCGAACGGAGGTTGGCAGGCACGTATGCCTCCACAGCCGCAGCGGCATCCTTCAAGGCTACGCCGAAATACTGTCCCACGCACATGGCCGCCATCACATTGGGAGCATTGTAAGAGCCTATGAGCCTGGTATTGACACGCAGCATTCCGTCTCCGTCCGGCACATCCAGTCTCAGATAAGGCTCTTCGGCAGTCACCGGCAGGATCTCCACTCCCGCAGACTCCACTCCATAACGTACAGTCCGCAGGTCAGGCCGCTGGGAGGCCATCGCACAGAGATTGTCGTCATCCACATTGAGGAAAGCGGTATCCGCCGTCCTCTGCAGATAATCATAAAGTTCACCTTTGGCCCTCTTGACTCCGTCGAAAGAGCCGAAGCCCTCTATGTGTGCCTTGCCGACATTGGTTATAAGTCCGTAATCCGGAAGCGCGATCGAAGCCAGCGCGGCTATCTCCCCAGGATGATTGGCTCCCATCTCCACCACCGCAATCTCAGTCCGCTCCGTAATGCGCAGCAAGGTAAGCGGCACTCCGATGTGATTGTTCAGGTTGCCGGCAGTGGCCGTCACGCGGTATTTTGCCGAGAGCACGGAACACAGAAGCTCTTTCGTGGTGGTCTTGCCGTTGGTCCCGGTCAGGCCGATAACGGGTATGCGGAAACGGGAACGGTGCATCCGGGCCAGAGCCTGCAAAGCCTCCAGAGTGTCGTCCACAACTATGAACCTGCCGCCGTCGGCAAACCCGCTGTCCCGGGACACCACCGCATACGCCGCGCCCTTGTCCAAGGCCGGCTGAGCGAAACGGTTGCCGTCAAAATTGTCCCCGCGCAAAGCGAAAAACATCGCTCCGCTCTCTATCCTGCGGCTGTCGGTAGAAACTCCGCTGCTGGAGACAAACGCATCGTACAGCCTGTTTTCCAATTCTTTATTCATACTCAGGATTATTTTCTTCCTGTAGAGCCGAAGCCGCCCTCTCCCCTCTCACTGGCCTCCAGTACATCTACCTCCTCCCACTCAACTCTCTCATGACGGGCCACCACCATCTGGGCTATGCGCTCTCCAGGATTGATTACAAAATCCTCTGTCGAAAGGTTCACAAGTATCACCTTGATCTCCCCACGGTAATCGGCATCTATCGTCCCGGGCGAATTGACAATGGATATGCCGTGCTTCGCGGCCAGTCCGCTGCGGGGCCTCACCTGCGCCTCGTATCCGGCCGGCAACTCAATATGCAGTCCGGTGGGAATAAGCTGCCTCTCCAGCGGCTTAAGAGTCACCGGTTCAGAGAGAGCTGCCCGAAGGTCCATCCCCGCTGAAAGGGGAGTTGAATAGGAAGGCAGCCCGAAAGGGGAGTTATTGACTATCTTTACTTTCATGTCGTCTATATCGTTTTAAATATTTTTCGGAAAAATAAAGTCCGCCCAGGTACACTCCGATAAGGAGAGTCCGCAGTGCGAGGGTCCATCCGTAAGGAATGGAGTCAGGCAGGGCCATGGCCGCTCCGTACAGCAGCAGCGCGAAGGCTATGACCAAGAGAATCCGTCCCCACTTATAAGGTATGGGATAAAACCTGTTGCCCAGGACTGTACTGAGCACAAGCATGACAAAATAGCTGACGAAATGTCCCCATGCAGCAGCGTGATAGGAATACACCGGCAGGAAACAGATGTTGATGACGGCCGTCACCGCCAGGCCGGCCAGGGTAATGTATATCGCAAATGAGGATCGGTCAGAGAGCTTGTACCACATGGAGACATTGAAGAGCATACCCATCATCATATAGGCCAGCAGCATCACCGGCACGATATCCATACCGGTCCGGAAATCCCGCCCGACTATCAGTTCGATGACATCCAGGTAAAAGACAACACCCAGGAAGATGAGCATACAGAACATCACGAAATACTCCATGACAGAGGCGTATACCCGCTTGAAATCCTTCTGCCCGGTATTGGAAAAGAAGAACGGCTCGGCCGCGAAACGGAACATCTGCACGAAGAGCGACATGATGACCGCCACCTTCACTCCGGCCTGATATATACCGAGATCAGCCCTCCACAGCGAGTCGTCCACGTTGAAGAAACGGAAGAGGATACGGTCCAGAAAATCGTTCATGACTCCGGGCAGTCCGGCCACCATCAACGGCAGGGAGTAACGCAGCATCTTCTTAAGAGTGCCGCTGTCGGGAGACAGATGCAGCCTGAGCAGATCAGGGATAAAAAGCATGAAGCACACCACGCAGCTCACGACGATGGCGAATATCGGATAGGAGAAATCCGGCACCGCCGGAATCAGTCCCGACAGCAGGTTGTCCGGATGCGCGGCGGCATATCCGGGATACCAGAGAAACAGCAGCAGATTGGTCCCGGCCTCCGTCAGAATCTTTATCGTCTTGAAAGCGGCGAATCTCCATGCCTTTGACTCACACCTGAGCCGGGCGAAGAGTATCGCGGTGAAGCAGTCGGAGAAAAGAATTATTCCTATATAGATGTAGAGGTTCCAGTACCCTCCGTACCCCATCCTCACGGCCAGGTCCTTGCCGAACAGAATCATCAGCAGCAGGAAGACCGCCGATACAGCGGATACTGCCAGAAGAGCACTGGAGAAGACTTTCCTGGGCTCATATCCTTCCTTGTTGGCGAAACGGAAACAGCCGGTCTCCAGGCCCAGGGTCAGCAGCACCTGAAACACCGCAATATAAGACATGAACTCCGTCAGGACTCCGTAATCCGAAGTGGAAAGCGTATAGGTGTACAGAGGCAGCAGCATATAGTTCAGGAAACGGGCCACGATGGTGCTCGTCCCGTAGATTGCCGTCTGCCCGGCCAGCTTACCCAATATCTGTCTCATTCCCATAGCACGCCGCATTTAATTTCTAAGACCGTGTTCCCTGAATATCAGAAAACCTATGTTGAACGAAGGATACCACTTGGCTTTCTCCGCCTTCTCATAATAGGCGCAGGAAAGCGAAATCGGCCCTATCGGAGACTGCCATACTAGAGCGGCACTACCTACAAAACCGCCTTTAGGGAACGGATCAGAATACTCATACCCTCCGGCAGCAGTCTGCACCAGAGATCGGTATGGTTGAAAATATCCGCCTGTCAGATGCAGAAACAACGTCTTGGTGAATTTTATTATAGGAGATACCGTCAGACCGGCATATGTAGGAGACCGGTATGCCGCAAGCATGAGAGTACGGCTGTGAACCGTAGGCTGGAAAGCCGGCATAGCGATCATAGTTGAGGTATAGTCGCTCAGGTTCAAAGGCGATGAGACGGTAAAGTCAAAATTGTAACCAAGCGAGAACCATCTGCCCATATCATAGTAGTCCTCCATATTGAGTCTAGCAAGAAACACATTGACCGGATGTTGCGATGCCGGAGACGGAGCTGTCGCATACATGGTTCCGTCAAAGTGTCTCTCATAGGCCAGCACGTAACGGAACTCCAGCAGCCGGCGCCTTCCTGACGAAGGATACATATTGTAGTCCAATGTACTCTGCGCCATCTTCAGCCTGGCGGTGAAATATGACAGATAAGTCTTGTCCATCACATCATACTGAGTATAATTGTCAGCAGGAAAATAGTCATACCTGTTTACACCGGCTGTAACGCCGAATTCGAGCAGGATACTGCTGCTGTATGATATGGGTGTACCCATATTGACCGTAGCATAATATTCTGTCTCACGGATGTTACTGGCCAATGAATTGGATATCAGAATACCTTGGCTGCTGCCGAAATAGTCAAATCTCTGAGCATTGAGCATGACCTCATAAAGAAACAGAGGCTTGATACCTACGTGCTGTCTGAAATATAATCCCAGCCCTGTAAAGAACTGACCTATGTCAAGATTGATGGCAGCGTTCCACGGATGCCTTGAAAAATGAGTATGGGACAGACCGACATATCCCTGCATAAGAGATGAAGAGGAGATATTGCCTCCCACAGAAAGAGACAGCACGTTTTTCGGCACGGTTTGAAGCTTTAGTGTAAAAAGCGAATCCCTGTTCAGCACGGCTGTAGGATAGAATGACTGGACGGCATTGGTGGACAGGACCCTGTAGTAACCCCGCTTGGCCTGATTGAAAGAGAACACAGCCTTCTCGTCTGTTATTGTCGAGCTGATATATCTCTTCTGGTCGTCAGTAAGACATCCTTCCACAAAGACTGAGTCAAACTTCAGATCCAGACACTTCTGACGGAATGCCACACGCATCGAATCCACTTCTTTCCGGGACCTTCTCCTGGATATACGCTCTTTGATTTCATCCATATAAAGCATAGCTGTATCATAGCCCTTCCGCACCAGTTCGTCTATCTTGTCGAATTCCAGAAGCGAATAGTCGTACACACCTGATACAAGTATGCCTTCAGCCTTGGGTATATCGTAGTCAGTATCCACCGTCATGATGGTCTCCAACTGCTTGTACAAGTCATCCTGATCCGCACTGATACGCTCTCCTCTTACGCACTTCGCTCCGATAATGACATCCGGCCGGTACCTGTCACGCATCTCCTCCCATGGGAAATTATTGTAAAAACCTCCGTCGAAAAGCAGGAGCGAGTCCAACTTTACAGGCTTGAAATAAGCTGGGAAAGTCATCGAGGCCCTGATTGCCGTACCCAGATCTCCGCTGTCAGACACGTAAGGCTCCTTCTTCATCACATCCGCCGAGACACAGAAAAAAGGAATCATAAGGTTGTCAAAATCATAACCGGCGGCCGCAGAGGCATTGGAAAAAATCTGTACAAACGCAATATCCATGGGGAACGGAGACACAAGCGACGTCGGCAGAGAGAGCTTGACCTTGCGTCTGCCTCTTTCAAGTTCCTTCTCATCCCATTTCATATTGATGGTAATCATTGAAGGAGTAGGATACCCTGAATAAAGATGCGTGAAAAATTCCCTTTCTCCCTCGCCCGTATACCATGTCCGGAACTCTTCAGTCTTCATCAGGGCTATCATATCATCTGGCGAAAGGCCTATGGCATAAAGACCTCCGACTATGGAGCCTATAGATGTTCCTGAAATATAGTCTATAGGTATCCCGTTCTCCTCCAAAGCCTTTATCACTCCTATGTGCGAAAGGCCCTTGGCTCCTCCTCCGCTCAGAACAAGTCCGACCGACTGAGCGGCTGCCGGTATAGCAAAGAGCAGACACAATAAAAGTAAAAATATTGAGAATTTTCGGGACATCGTCATTATCTTTGTAAAATTCATTCAAAGATATAGAAACATCATCATGAAATCAAAAATTTTTATCTGTATCATGGCCGCCCTTCTGGCCGTTGCATCATGCGGCAGCAGAGCCGGCTCAAACACAGAGACATCCACTACTGACAACACACAAAAAAACACCAGACAGACCAACTCTATGGACACCACTCTTGCTTTTAATCCGTCAGATCTGCCGGAAGAGCCCGTATTCGAGATCTACACTACTGAGGGCACCATCACCGTAATGCTCTACAAGGACACTCCCCTTCATCGGGACAACTTTATCAAGCTGGCATCAGAAAAGTTCTATGACAGCCTGCTTTTCCACAGAGTCATCTACAACTTCATGATCCAGACCGGTGATCCTCTGACAAAAGATCCTGCGAACAAAGATGCCTTCGGCACCGGCGGACCGGGATACACCATTCCTGCCGAGATTCTACCGGGTCACACACACAAGAAAGGAGCACTTGCAGCGGCCAGAACAGGCGACATCGCCAACCCCAAACGGGAATCCTCAGGCTCCCAGTTCTACATCGTACACAATCCGGAATACTGTTCCCATCTCGACGGACAATACACTATATTCGGAGAGACCCTGGACGGATTTGATGTCATAGACCGTATCGCATCCGTGCGGACTGACTCTATGGACCGTCCTGTCAAAGATGTAAAAATCATCTCTATAAGACCTATCCTATAGCGGAGTATGGATGTTAGAGAAGCCCTAAGTAAAAGCAGAAGCTACAGACGCTTTTATCAGGACGCCGTCATATCTGATAGCGACCTGATGACCATAGCGGATGCAGCCCGCCTATCTCCTTCAGGACGTAATATCCAGGCCTTAAAGTTTCTAATATCAAACAACCCAGAACTGAACGGACGGATTTTCCCATACCTGGCATGGGCCGGGTACCTGACAGACTGGAACGGTCCTGAGGAAAGAGAGCGTCCTTCCGCATACATCATACAAATGCTGGACAAAAACATTACATCCAATATTATGTCAGAAGACTGCGGCATAACAGCCCAGAGTATGCTCCTCCAGGCGACTGAACTCGGATACGGCGGCTGCATCATAGCCGCTGTCAGGAGAAAGGAACTTCACGCAGTGCTGGAACTTGATGACAGATACAGCATCATGAATGTCATCGCCCTAGGCAAGCCGAAGGAGACAGTCATAATTGAAGACATGAAAGACGGAGAATATAGATACTGGAGAGATGCAGACGGGACTCACCATGTGCCCAAACGCAGCCTTGATGAACTGGTCATACTGAAAAAATAACACACCCCAAATCTCACGACTTAGGGTGTGCTGCTTAACTTAACCTAAAACTTAACCTATGAAAAAACTATCAACCAAATATATTACAAATCCTGTGCCAAACTAATTATTTCCTCCTGCAAAATCTACAGATTCTATACTGAAATCGAAAGGTACCGCGCTCTGCACCCATGTGTTTCCCCCATCCGCAGTATAATATATCGTTCCTGAAGCCCCGCTTGAAGACATTACCGAGCATACGCCCCTGACAGCATCTCTAAGGAATGACACAGACGACACCCTTCCTGACGAATAGGCATTGGCAGCCGGACTGATTTCCTGCCTTGTCACAAAACCGTCAGTTGTCAGATACATTCTACCGCCTGTCGCTGCTGCCCATATATAGGTGTCATAACACATATCCAGCGCAGTTATATCGGCATCGCTGTCAAGCACAGCCTCCCAGGTCAATCCTCCGTCCTTGGAACACAGCACCCCCATTGCATTGGTTCCTGAAAGATACAGCACCCTGTCTGACGAAACTGTTATGTCAGTCAGTTCCTGTAGTGAATGTACCGCACTGACAGGCATCCCATACCATGTGGCCCCTCCGTCAGATGAATAATCAATCACAGCTTGTCCGTCTTCCGTCCTGCCGCAGCACCAAAGTTCACGTCCCAGGACAGCAACAGCCGAATAAGATACCGCCGACAGGGACTCTCCGCATACACTCCACGAACTGCCGCCATTAACCGTCTTCAATATCAAGCATGTATCAGCTGTAACAGCCCAGGCAGTGTCACTGTCATGTGCGACCACAGCCGCCATGGACACAGGCCGCGCTGTCCGTACAGACGCCCCTTGATTGGTCCAATTGGCCCCGCCGTCTGATGTATGCATGATCACATTCTGGGCTCGAAGTGTATCCGCCTCCCCCACTATCCAGCAATTCTGATCATTGACTGTACACACGTCTGTCAGTTTAACATCAGGCACTGTGGACGGAGTACCCTGCCTTGTCCACGACCTTCCGGCATCTGTAGTGTAGAGAATGGTGCCATACCCGCTGTCTCCTGCTCCTACTGCCCAGCCTGCAGTGATGATATCCATAACGACATCGCAGACAACCTCTCCTCCCGCCGCTATATTGACTTGTTTCATAAGCGGATAGTATCCACCCATACTGAATCTTATTCCCTGAAGGCCGTCCGGCACCCCTTCATAGAAGTACGCTCCCTCAGAATCTGTCATGACCGCTGAATCTCCGTACATAACTGACACACCTTCCAAAGGTTCTCCGGACACAGATGCTGTAACATGTCCGCTCAGACTGCCCCACCCGGCCGTCGGCTTCTTACATCCCGGCAGTGACACCGCTGCCACTGCCAGGAATACGGCCAAAATATATACTGTCTTTCTCATAATCGCACTTTACAGCGCGAAAGTAATAATTTCAGATAAAATCTACAAAACGGCTGACGGTTCCCGCCTGCAGGACAACTCTGGATTGACCTGCAAGACCTGAGCGGAATATCAATCCAGGAGCACTGCTCTCCCCCGGGACTGGATCCGGGAACTCCTCCTTGGACGGCACCTGTATCTCCTTTATAAGAAGCTTTCCTGATTCAAAATTGGAGTTGATCGGACAAGCGAGATACACCATGGTTTCGCCAAACGATGAATAACCGTCATCAGGTTCTGAACCCACATACAAACCGGTAGCTCCGTCCTCGAAGCGGAAGTTGCCAAATCTACTGCCCATATAATATATCCCGTCACCTACTATAATTGATTTAAGAATTTCCTCATCAGACATTCCTGCGTAATACTCAGGATATTCCTCCCTGAATTGTTCAGGCCAATTAAAGACATCAGGCACAGTATACATATCGGCATAATATTCCGTATTACTACCCATCGTCATCTCCGTGCTCATGCCGTAAGTAATACCTCCATCCTCCCATTGCTGGGTAACCGGGACAAATTCAGTAATACTGAGATCGCCCGGAAGCGGCACGGACGGGTCTACCTCAGGGCGAGGCACTTCAAACATATAACTACCTGTAACATCCACACCGTCTGTCGTAATGAAATAAGCATACAGGTCTCCGTACACGAAATAGCCCCCTATCAGCTCCTCCGGAATGACGATTCTTTCCATCTCCACGCCATCTGATGTCCGATTATTCTCATCTATCCATGTGGAATTAATTACTTCTTCCATGAAACCGTCAAGACCGCCATAATACTCATCGGCCTCACCCTGGGGTATCAAACCGAAACTGCATACATAATCATCCCCGTGATGTGAGGTTTTCAAACGTATCAACGCACGGCTGAGATACTCCACTGTGACACCGGTGGTGAGGGCGCAGACCTGAGCCTTGACCGGAGCGGACACCTCGCCCGTTGAAGATACCGCACGGGCATATACCGTATATGGTCCGAAATCCAAAGGCTCGGAGCAGTCGTACTCCACTGTCGCGGCTGTCGCGCCGTCCGAAAGCTCAATGCGCTGAACTCCGTCCATCTCTCCGGCCTTGAACGCCACCGAGTCGGTCTTCATGTTCACGGCACGGCAAACAGCATACTCAATGGTCCGAGTACCCTCTCCGCACTCAAAATCAAGCTTGAAATATCCGTCTCTCACATCCGAGACTGATACAGACACATAGTTCTCTGAGGGAGTGATCTCTTTGTCATCGTCCAAAAGACTGCAGGATACCAGCGGCAGAAGAGCCGAACACATTACTATAAAACACTTTTTCATATCAAATAAGTTTAATGTTTTGAAGGTTAATGTAAGTGTTCTGCATTTGTGACGCTCTTTTTGATTCCGGACCACGCAGCGGCCTTGCCGTCGTGCTTGTGCTGGAAGATCAGGGCGAACAATATGGCTACCACCAGGGCATAGGCTGCGAAGAGCCACCAGGCATGACTCCAGCCTGTCATCACGGTATGCCAGTCAATGACTCCGTCGGCTCCGGGTATCTTATGCGAGTTCACCAGGGCATTAACGACAGCCTGGGCTCCGATAGTACCGGCCGCCGCTCCCACACCGTTGGTCATCAGCATGAAGAGTCCCTGGGCACTGGAGCGGATAGAGTTGTCCGTAGTCTGATTGACAAAGAGCGAGCCCGAGATGTTGAAGAAGTCGAAGGCCACTCCGTACACTATCATGGACAGGACAATCAGCCATACGCCGCTGCCGGGATTGCCGATTGCGAAGAATCCGAAACGCAGCACCCACGCCAGCATGGCTATGAGCATCACGTTCTTTATACCATAGCGTCTGAGGAAGAACGGTATCAGCAGGATACAAAGGGTCTCCGATATCTGGGACAGGGATATCAGCATATTTGAATGCTCAACACCGAACGTTCCCTGATACTCGGACAGGTTGCCGAAGTCCGCCAGGAAGGGATTGGCAAAACCGTTGGTAATCTGCAATGCGACTCCGAGCAGCATGGAGAAGATGAAAAACACGGCCATCTTTCTCTGTCTGAACAGGGTAAATGCCCTGAGACCCATAGCGTCCACCAGCGACTTCTTATGCGTCGTCTTATTCACCGGGCACTCAGGCAGGGTCAGGGTATACAGAGCCAGAATGATACTCAGAGCACCCGATACCACATACTGCATGGATGTCTCCTGCATGGCCGCCCCGCCGACCTTTACCAGATCCACGAACCACATGGAGCAGATGAAGCCCACCGTACCCCATACTCTGATCGGCGGAAAGTCCTTAACCGGATCCAGTCCGGACTTTTCCAGGACTGTATACGATACCGAATTGGATATGGCAATCGTAGGCATGAAGAATGCTATGCTGAGGGTGTAAAGGCCGAAGAGCACTCCGAACTCCACGTCAGCTCCTACTGACACCCCGTATATGCCGGCTCCGATCATAGCCGCTCCGGCCACCGCATGACACAGACCCAGCAGCCTCTGGGCCTGAATCCACTTGTCGGCTATGATACCCATTATCGCAGGCATGAAGATGGACACAATTCCCTGAACGGAATAGAACCATCCGATCCGGCTTCCGAAACCGGCCTCCGCAAGATAACGGCCCTGGCTCGTCAGATACGCTCCCCACACTGCGAACTGCAGGAAACTGAGCAGGATCAATTTAAATTTCTGAGCTTTCATACTATATTATCTTTCAATCGTCAAACCCCTTAACACCGCAGTATATCCGTCGTTGGAGTCCGTCATGACCATACGGACCTCCTTCACCGGAGACAGCGGCTCGAAGACCAGTTCTCCGTGATAGAGTTCACCGGCCCTGACAGCCTCACCGTCAGCCGTCACATACTCCACGTAAGCGTCAGTCACATAGAACATCCCGGATGACGGTGCTCCGGATGTGACTGTAATCCGGCTGCACTCCACCGGCTCATCCATTATAAAAGACAGAGTATCCCCGGCCTGAAGCACCCGGCCCGAATATCCGACACCATCCCTTCCAGCCAGACTCCGCTTATTGCCGTCAGACAGGGGGAAATTGCTCTCCACCGTCATTTCCGGCTCTATGTAATCATACAGCTCAATATTGGAGGCTCCTACTGCGATGCTGCTGAGATCGTCGGCGAAGAATGTGGCGAAACGGAAGTCCTCCGGCCTGTCCGTGACTATCTCTCCGCGACATACGGGAGATGAGGCCGTCGGAGCCGTAGCATCCATGCTGTAACGCACCACAGCGGAAGGATGAGGCGGCTGCACCCGAAGCACCTGAGAGTCAAACGCCACCTCGGGCGGAGCTACGCGGAACGCTATGCCCATACGGTAGAGTCTCTGGAAATGCGCATTATACAGTCTATTTTCAAAATTCTCAAAATCGCGGTCTGCCCTGCTGCTCCATCCTACCTCGGCCAGAGCGCACAGACGCGGGAAATACTGATACTCCATCAGACGGGGCGGCCAGGCCAGAAGTTCTGTCCACAGTCCGGCCTGTACTCCGACTATCAGAGCACTGTCCGCAGGAGAGCCCATCAGTATCTCATCCGGTTCCAGGGAATAGGTCTTGGACAGAGGCACTATCCCGGCCCAGCTGTGCCCTCTCTCCGCAGGAGACTGTTTCATATCCAGATAACAATATTCTCCTATCTGCACCACTGTACGGTATCCCTTTTCCACCGACATACGTCCGCTCTCCACGCTCCTCCAGGCATACACCATCGTACCCACATCATAACGGGCATCGGTATTCACTATCTCGTCCCAACCGGCCATCTTCCTGCCGCACCGGGCAAGTATATCCTGCATCTTATATACAAACAGGCTGTGCAGTTCCTCAGGTCCGTCCAGACCGTGCTCTTTCATCAGAGCCTGACAGTGCGGGCAGTTGTTCCACGATGTATGGTCCACCTCGTCGCCTCCGATATGGATGTACTCCGAAGGGAAGAGAGAGGCTATCTCCTTGAATATGTCGGACAGTATCCTGTAATTCTCCTCCCTGGCCACACAGAGGACGTTGTCGGTCTCCCCGTTGACACTGATATAAGGCACATCCATGTCGCAGGCCATCTCCGGGAACACCCCTATCAGCGAGCGGCTGTGTCCGGGCAGGTCTATCTCAGGGATAATCTCGATATGACGCTCGGCAGCGTACTTCACGACCTCACGTATTTCTTTTTGTGTATAATATCCACCATAGCGGTCATGGCCCTGACCGTAGGCAGCCGGGCTAACCTCATCGTCGCCCCTCCATGCGCCTTTCTCCGTCAGCTGCGGATATTTGCGTATCTCTATCCGCCAGCCGTTGTCGTCGGCCAGATGCCAGTGGAAGCGGTTGAGCTTGTGGTAAGCCATCCAGTCCAGCAGCCTCAGGACATGCTCCACGTCGAAAAATGTCCGGGAAACATCCAGCATCGTACCTCTGTAGGCATATCTGGGAGAGTCATCCACCGTCACTCCGTCCAGCACCCAACGGGTAAGTTCCGGACTGTCGCCTCCATAAACAGCTGGCGGCATCATCTGCAGCAGGGTCTGGATGCCGTAGAATATCCCGGCGCGGTCCGAAGCCTCTATGAGGACACGTTCACCGCCCACTTCCAGCCTGTAGGCCTCGCTCTCCATCCCTTCGGTCAGACTGAGAATGATGCCGTTATATGTCGGCACACCGTTAAACGGCACCTCAAAGGCAAACACATTCTCCAGATGCTCCTTCAGATAGTTCCGTTCAAACTTCAGATCATCGGACGCGCACACTGAAAGTCCCTTCTCCATCATGAAGACACCGTCCTCAGGAGTCACTTTCAGCGGCTGAGGCACCAGATTGCAATAGGTCTGCGCTGACAGGGCCACTGCGGCGGAGAGCATCAGGCACAATGACAATATTCTTTTCATAAGGCAGCTGTTTACAATATCTCAAAAATATCCGTATCTCCCTCTATTCTGACACGCACCGCATCCGGACTCAGCGTCAGTCTGCAATAAGGTTCCTCCGTGCTGAGACGGCCGGCAACGGAGCCGTCAGCGGCATATTGAGTTACCGTCACTTCCGAACGGGGCCGGAGCAGCAGTACTTTCTCCACATCCGTCCCGGTGCTGTCCTCACGGATGATGCCGAACGACAGATCTCCGTCCAGAGTATAATAAGTATAAGGGTTGTTGTCAAAGGCATACACCGCCCTGTCCCTGTCCTGGGCCTGCATGTCGAAGCCGAGGCTGTCCGGACGGACAGGATTGACACTGAACGTGCGCACGGCGGCCCAGTTGGTCTTGTCCGACTCTATCTTGCGCAGACGCACATACCGCGCATCCACCCCACGGCCCTGCCACCTGATGATGTATTGCCTTTCCAAAGTATCCGCTGTCACAGGGAACCATATCTGCCCGTCCTTGGATGCCTCCAGCACAGTCCGGTCAAAATAATCCACATCGTCCACTGAATTGCGGCCCTGGAGTATCTCTATCTCTCTCAGGTCCCTTACCAGACCGAGATCAACCCCTATCCAGTCATCGGTCTGCTGGGCGTATGCAGAGGTATAGAATGTCGTAGAATCGTCATCGAACATCAGTTTGCCCGAGACGGTACCGGAATTGGCGAACGAGCCTATGGCCGTATACGAATAGGGACTCCGGCCAGCCACTCTGCGGTAGAACTCGGCCGCCATCCCGTCCATAGCCCTCTCGCAGAACGGATTGAGCTTCATTGAGCCGGACTTGTGCGCCTCATAGGCCGCTTTCTCCTCGGGGCTCATAAGGTTGGCTGTATAAGCCGACCAGAAAGCAGCAGCATCTCCGCTCTCAAACACCTTAATCAGTTCAAGAGTCCGGACACCTCTGGCGCCCAGCTTGCCGAACTCCTCCAGCCAGGGAGAAAGCTCGCGCATAAGGGCTTCATTGGAACAGTTCTCGGCCATCTC